>JBGPHF010000017.1:0-12544 GCA_041484215.1 Nitrospirota bacterium | reverse complement strand
GAATACACCGCGCCGGCCACGGACCCGGAATAGGCCAGGCCCGCGTGAGGTGAAAGTATGCCGAGGGCCTTTTTTTTCTCTCCGGGGACGATGAAGCCCTGGACTTGTTGCCTGAGCGAGTCGGCTGTCCCCTGGTAAAAACGGCCTGCGACTGCCGGATGACGGAGCATGGACGCCTCGATAAGGGATAAATTACTACTTATGCAGTATCATGCTTTTTCAAAGCTTTTTATCAGCCGTTATCCGTGTCAAAGATCTACGCTTTTTGTTACTTTATTTTTACTTGCTCGACTCCTGTATTTTTTCCACGGTGCCCCGGGACCGCAGCTCCGAATACTCCCGGAGCACGTCCAGGACATGGGGCCGCTGGCTGATCACGTCCTTGAGCTGGTTTTCGGTGACTTCGAGAATGACCGAATCCTCGGCGGTCTCGACCGTTGCGGTGCGGGTCTTGCCCGTGAGGAAGGACATTTCTCCGAAGAAATCCCCGGGCCAGAGGGTCGCTAAGTCCACCTGTTCTCCCGAAAGCAGCTTGGTGTAGACCTTGACTGAACCGCTCGCGACGATGTACACCGACTTCCCCGAATCGTGCTGTTCGATGACCGGAAGGCCGGAAGGCAGCGGGTGGACGTTCATGACCCTGGTGAACGCGTTGAACTCCTCCTGGGACAGGCCGGCAAAGAGCGGGATCACGCTGCTGGCGGGTTTCTGGGCCCCTTGCTCGACGGGCTCGGGCTTGCTTTCCTTCACCGTTCTGTTCGAATGCAGCGCCTCGATCCGATCCTGGGCCTGCTTGTTCGCCGGGTCGATCCGAAGAGCGAGCTTGTACTGGGCCAGGGCCTTCACCACCGCGCCGGTGTCCGCATACATGTCCGCGGCGCGCAGATATTCCTTCGCGGCTTCCGCTTTCTGATTCAACTTCTGAAGAGCGTCGCCGATCCGCACGCGGATGATGGGGTCCGGGCCGATGGTGAAAAGTTTTTCCATTTCCGTTATAACAGACTTCCAATCGGCCTTGCTCACGAATTTCTGTATCGAGTCGATGAGCTTTACTTTGTCAGGCTGAACAGCCGGTTTCGGCGCAACCGGAGCTTGAGGAGGCGCGGGCGGTTCAGACGCGGCTTTCGGCGCAGCGGCTGCCGGAGCCGGACTGGGAGGCGCGGCTTGAGGAGTTTCGTTTCTCTCGATGACCATTCCGGCGGACGGCGCTTCGGCGGTTTTCTGAGCCGATTGGAGCTTCTCGCTGGTCCCCTTCTCGCGCGCATCGGAGAATTGCTGCAGCACTTGCAGCATGCGGGGCCGCCGGTTGATGAGGTCCCTCAGCTGGTCCTCGGTCAATTCCAGGATCACGGCGTCCTCGGCCGCTTCGACGGTCGCGGTCCTGGGCTTGCCGGTCAGAAAAGACATTTCACCGAAAAAGTCGCCGGACCGCAGCACCGCGAGATTGAGCCGCTCGCCTGCCGGGGTGACGGCGTGGACCTTGACGGTCCCGTTCGCGATGATATACACGGACTTGCCCGAGTCGCCCTGCTTTACGATGATATGGCCGGGCTGGAGGGTATGCACGTTCATCATCTTCGTGAAATCGTCGAACTCCTCGGGCGTGAAGCCGGCGAACAGCGGGATGACGCTTCGGGCCGGCTTCTGCGCGCCTTCTTCAACGGGCTCGGCTTTTTTCTCGACAATGGTTTTGTTCGAATGGAGCGCGGACATCTTGTCCTGCGCCTGTTTGTTGCTCGGGTCGAGCCGGAGGGCCAGCTTGTATTGAGCCAGGGCCTTCACGATCACACCCTTGAAGGCATAAAGGTCCGCGGCATACGTATACTCCCGCACCGCGTCCATGAGCTGGCTCATTTTCTGGAAGGCGTCTCCGATCCGGACGCGAATGATGGGATCGGGTTCGAGGTCGAACAGCTTTTCCATGTCGCCTATGGCGGCCTTCCAATCGGCCTTGCCGACGTTTTTCTGGATGGAATCGATCAACTGCGCTTTTTCCGTTGCCATGAGACGCTCCGGGTTGCGGTCATTGTTTCAGCCAACCGACCGAGATGGGTGCTACAACACGCCCTTCACTTTTTCCATGGTGCTCTTGACGCGCTCCTCGTAGTAATTCTGAAGCACTTGCTTGACGCGCGGCCACTTCTGGATCATGTCGCGGAGGTCTTCCTCGGCGATTTCGAGTATGTCGCTCTCCTCCGAGGTCTCGACCGTCGCCGTGCGGGGCTTGCCCGTCAGGAACGCGATCTCTCCAAAGAAATCGCTGGGCTGCAGTTCGGCCAGGTCCACGCGCTTGCCCTGGATCGTCGCGAACACCTTCACCTTGCCGCGGGTCAGGATGTACACGGAGCTGCCCGCTTCGCCCTCGCGGACGACCGGCTTCCCCGGGGGCATAGTATGGATGATCATGCGCTTCGTGAATTCGTTGAACTCCTCCTGCGTGAGGTCGGAGAAGAGAGGAACGACGCTCCGGGTCGCCGCGGCCTCGCCGTCCATGATCGGTTCGAGCTTGAATTCGGAGACGGTCTTGTTGGAATGGAGCCCTTCCATCTTCTGTTGGGCGGCCTTGCTGGACGGATCGACCCGCAGCGCAAGCTTATATTGTGCAAGGGCCTTGACGACGAACCCTTTTTCGGCATAGAGGTCCGCGGCGTGGATATACTCCTTCACCGCTTCGGCCTTCTGGTTTAATTTCTGGTGCGCGTCGCCCATCCGCACCCGCACGATGGGATCGGGGTCCAAGGCAAAGAGTTTTTCCATCTCCGCTATTGCCGATTTCCAGTCCGATTTCGTTATGAATTTTTGCACGTTATCGCTGATAGTCGCCTTTTCCGAAGCCAAGGGAGTCCTCCTCTAAATGATGATTTAAGTAGCCGCAGGTTTCGCCGATGAAAAAATAGGCTTCACCCGGATCAAAATCGCTTTTCCGCGTTTTCGAACCTGGTGAACCGGTTGATGTACGTCAGGTCCACCTTCCCGATCGGGCCGTTTCGCTGCTTGCCGATGATCACTTCGGCCTTGCCTCTTCGCTCGCAAAGACAATCGCCGTCAGGAGGGCATTCACACCGGTTATAGACCTCGTCACGATAGATGAATAATATCACATCCGCGTCCTGTTCGATGGCGCCGGACTCGCGGAGGTCGGCGAGCATCGGCCTCTTTTCCTTGCCGGGCCGCGTTTCCACCGCCCGGTTCAGCTGCGAGAGCGCCACAACAGGGACTTTGAGGTCTTTCGCGAGCATCTTGAGCGAACGCGAGATGTTCGATATTTCCTGCTCCCGGCTCTGTTCGTTTCCCCGGCCGCGCATCAGCTGCATGTAGTCCACGATAATGAGGTCAAGCCCGTGTTCGGCCTTCAGCCTCCGGGATTTTGCCTGCATCTCGAGCACGGAAAGGCCCGCTGAATCATCGATAAAGATCTTCGCCTCGGACAGCCTTCCCGCGGCATTGGAAAGCGGCGCCCAGTCGCGCTCCGACAGATGGCCGGTCCGGAGCTTGTGCGCGTCCACGCGCGCCTCGGACCCCAGCAAACGAATCACGAGCTGTTCCTTGGCCATTTCAAGACTGAAGAGGGCGATGACTTTTTCTTTTTCGATCGCCGCGTGCGCCGCGAGGTTCAGACAAAAGGCGGTCTTTCCCATGGACGGCCTGCCCGCGATAATGATCAGGTCGCTCGGCTGGAGCCCGGACGTCAAATTATCCAGATCGACAAAACCGGTCGGGATGCCGGTGATCATCTCCTTCTGTTCGTACAGCTTTTGGACGATTTCAAAACTATGGCCGACGATATTCTTCAGCGCGGCGAAGGACTCCGCTATCTTCTTCTGGGCGATATCGAAGATGGACCGCTCGGCGTTATTGAGCAGCTCCTCGATGCTGTCGACCGTCCGCGAGTCATCATAGCATTGCGTGATAATGTCGGTGGAAGCGTGTATGAGCCTTCTCAAAATAGCTTTTTCGCGCACGATCTTCGCGTGATATTTTATGTTCGCCGCCGTGGGCACGAGGCTGACCAACGTCGCAAGGTACGAGGCGCCGCCGACCGCTTCGAGTCCTACCCGCCCGCGCAGCGCGTCCGTCAGCGTCACCAGGTCGATCGCCTCCCTGCGCTCGTACATCTCGAGCATGGCGGTGAAAATCCTTCGATGGATCTCTTTGTAAAAATCCTCGGGAGTAAGGGTCGTTGTGACGTTATTGATCGCGTCGTTTTCGATCAGGACGGCGCCCAGCACCATCTGTTCGGCCTCGACGTTCTGCGGAGGGAGCTTTTGAAGAGACACTTCGGTTTGGACGGACATGACACAACCTCGGACTGCCGGAGTGGACGGGAACAACGAAGGCTGGTGCAAGCACCAGCCTCCGAAAAAAGGTATTACGAATACAAATTGCCCCGCGTGCAAATCCGGAGCTTACTCCTCGGCGACCACGCTCACCTTGAAGTCCGCGGTAACGTCCGCGGGGAGCTTCACGGTAATGGTGAAATCCCCCAGCCTTTTGATCGGTTCTTCGAGCGCGAGCTTTCTTTTATCGATCACGACGCCCTGGGCCTTCATGGCCTCGGCGATGTCCATGGTCGTTACGGAGCCGAACAACTTGCCTTCTTCTCCCACTTTGGCCTTGATGACGATCGCCAGCGCCTTGATGCGTTCCGCGTCCGCGCCGGCTTCCTTCTTCACCTTCCGAAGACGGTCGGCAACCATTTTTTTCGCATGGTTCATCGCGTTCAGGTTCTTGGGCGTTGCCTCAATGGCCTTTTTGCTGGGGACCAGATAGTTTCTGGCGTAGCCGTCGGCAACCTTGATGAGATCGCCGATCTTTCCTAAATTTTCGATTTCTTCCCGTAATATTACCTGCATTGCTGACGCTGCTCCTTTCGAACACGTAAATAGTGGCCTGATAGTACCAGAAACCGGGGCAGGGTGTCAATGGGAATTTCTGAGCAAAATATCGAGACAAGACAGCGTCCCTTCGGAGAATCAATCGCCCTTAATCCTGTTCTTCAGTTCCTGCAGCTTGTTCATGGCGTCTAGGGGCGTCATGGCGTCAAGGTCGAGGTCCACGAGTTCCTTAAAAATGAGCCCCGCGTCGCTTGCGAAGAGTCCGAGCTGGGGTTCGGGGGGTTCTTCTTTCGTCTTGTCCCCTCCCGCCCCGCTGCCTTTATGGCCCGCCACCGGCTCTCCCAGTTCGTTGAATTCCGCCTTTTCGAGGTTCGCGAGCACTTCCTTGGCGCGCTGGATAACCGCGGGCGGAAGCCCTGCCAGCCTGGCCACCTGGATGCCGTAGGACTTGTCCGCTCCGCCTTCCACCACGCGGCGGAGAAAAACGATTTGGTCGTTCCACTCCTTGATGGCCACGGTGTAGTTTTTTACCCGGTCCATGGTGAGCGCCAATTCGGTGAGCTCGTGATAATGGGTGGCGAACAAAGTCCTGGCCCGGAGTTTCGTATGGATATACTCGGCCACGGCCCAGGCGATGCTGATGCCGTCGAACGTGGAAGTGCCCCTGCCGATCTCGTCCAGGATAATGAGGCTCCGGTCCGTGGCGTTGTTCAGGATGTTCGCGGTCTCGTTCATCTCGACCATAAAGGTGCTCTGGCCGCGGGTGAGAAAATCCGACGCGCCCACGCGCGTAAAGATCCTGTCCACGAGCCCCACCTGCGCCTCGCGCGCGGGCACGAAGCTTCCCATCTGGGCCATGAGCGTTATCACGGCCACCTGCCGCATGTACGTCGACTTCCCGGCCATGTTCGGCCCCGTCAGGATCAAAAGCTGGTTCTGTTCGCAGTCGAGGACCGTGTCATTGGGGATGAACCGTTCCTCGGGAATGAGCTGTTCGATCACCGGGTGCCTGCCTTCGATGATCCGAAGTGTATCGTCTTCGAGAATCACGGGCCGCGAATAATTATTCTTCGCCGCCGCTTCAGCCAGGGACAGCAGGCAGTCGAGGACCGCGAGCCGGCGCGCCATGTCCTGAATGCGCACGGTCTGGGCCGCGACCAGCTCCCGCACCTCCTGGAACAGGCGGTACTCCAGTTCGAGGATCTTCTCTTCGGCGCCCAGGACCTTGTCCTCGTACTCCTTCAGCTCGGGCGTGATGAACCGTTCGGCGTTCGCGAGCGTCTGCTTGCGGATGAAGTCTGTGGGTACGCCGGCGAGGTTCGTCTTCGTCACCTCTATATAGTAGCCGAAGACCCTGTTGTAGCTCACCTTGAGGGAGTTGATGCCCGTGCGCTCGCGTTCCCGCTGCTCGATGCCGGCGATCCAGCCTTTTCCCTCCGAGCTGATGGAGCGCAGTTCGTCGAGCTCGGGGTTATACCCTTTTTTGATCAACCTGCCTTCCCGAAGAGTATAGGGAGGATCGTCGTAAACTGCCCGGTCGATAAGCGAGAACGTGTCCTGCAAATTGTCCCATCCGGAGACAATATCGTACACCATTTTTGCATCGCGGCGCGAAAGCAGCTCCTCTATCCGCGGGAGGGCGGTGCAGGAATGTTTGAGCGCGATCAGGTCCCGGGCGTTCGCCTGGCCGAGCGAGACGCGGCTGATGAGCCGTTCGAGGTCGTACACGGTGCCGAGGGCGGTCCTCAGGTCCGAACGGAGCTGATGGTCGCTTTTGAATTCCGCAACCGCGTCGAGACGGCGTTCGATCTCGCCTGCCTGCGCAAGCGGGTTGAGGAGCCACTCCCGGAGTCTTCTGCCGCCCGGAGAGGTAACGGTATGATCGAGCACGGAAAGGAGCGTGCCCCGGGCGGAGCCGTCATAAATGTTTTTTACGAGTTCAAGGTTTCTCTGGCAGGAAGCGTCGAGAACCAGGTGCTCTCCGGCGAGGATCGGCTGCATTCGGCTGATATTGGAAAGCCCCGTCTTCTGTGTCTCTTCGATGTAGCGGATTGCCGCTCCGGCGGCCGAGATCCCGGCTTTCATGCCGTCCACGCCGAACCCGTCGAGCGAGGCGGTTTTAAAATGATCGAGCAGCGTTCGCCGCGCCGTATCGCGGTCGAAGGTCCAGTCGTCGCAAGGATTGACGGCCTGAGTGTAGGTTTTGAGGAGCGCCGAAAGACCGTCGGATGGCCGTTGTTCCTTCGGCAGGATGATCTCCCGCGGGGTAAACCGGGCCAGCAGGGTGTCGAGTTCAACGAGGTTATCCGCCCCCGCGATCTCGGCAACGAAAAAATCTCCGGTCGAAATATCGAGAAACGAGAGCCCGAAACCGTCCTTTGCCGGATAGAGGGACGCGAGGTAGTTGTTGTCCTTGGCGTCGAGCAGATTGGAGTCGAGCACCGTGCCCGGCGTGACCACGCGGATCACTTCGCGCTTCACGATCCCTTTCGCGAGCTTCGGGTCCTCCACCTGTTCGCACACGGCGACTTTGAAGCCCCGCCGGATGAGCTTGGCTATATAGCCCTCCGCGGCATGGTACGGAAATCCGCAGAGCGGGGTCTCGATGCCCTTGGACTTGTTCCGCGCCGTGAGCGTGATCTCGAGGACCTTCGACGCCGTGACCGCGTCCTGGTCGAACATCTCGTAAAAATCGCCCATGCGGAAAAGCAGGATCGCGTCCAGGTGTCCGCGCTTGATCTCGCGGTACTGTTTCATAAGGGGAGTGAGGTCGGGCATGGTTTAATTGCAGAAGCCAGGAGTCAGGAGCCGGAAGTCAGGATAGACGAAGTATAGGCGTCCAATATTTTACTGACTTCTTCAAGCTGGCTCAGGATCACTGAACTTTCTCCATATTTTAGATCCTTAACAAGAATCAAATAGTAACGACACTCCTCAAGGGAGCCTTGAGCTATATTCAAAAATCTTGCTTTATCGGCTTTTGTCCTCTTTTTGAAACCCTCAGCGATATTGGCAGGAATGGAAACCGCTGCGCGTCTTAGCTGAGACGTCAAACCGTAGACTTCATTCTTTGGGAAACCATCGCTCATCCGATAAGCGGAGAGGACGAATTGATGCGCCTTTTGCCATACGATCAGGTCTTCAAAACATTTTGCCGGCGCCCTATTCATATTACCTACTGGCTCCTGGCTCCTGACTTCTGACTCCTATCCCGAGTTTTTCCATCACCTTCTTGATGTCTTCCCAGACAAGCTTCTTATCCGACGGGTTCCTGAGCAGATAGGCGGGATGGAACGTGGGCATAAGCGGTATGCCCTGATAGGTCTTCCACGTGCCCCGAAGCGAGGTAATGCCCTCTTTCGTTTTGAGAAGCGTCTTGACCGCGACGTTTCCGAGCGCCACGATCATTTTCGGATTGATCGCCTGGAGCTGTTTTATCAGGAACGGTTCGCACGCTTCGATCTCGTCGGGTTCGGGGTTCCTGTTGTCCGGAGGCCGACACTTGACGATATTGCATATGTAGACGTCCTCGCGTTTGAGCTGCATGCCCTTGACGATGATGTCCGTCAGAAGTTGGCCGGCCGCGCCCACGAAGGGCCTTCCTTGTAAATCTTCCTCATGCCCCGGCCCTTCTCCCACGAAAACGAGCACGGCCCCGGGATTCCCCTCGCCGAACACAAGGGTTTTTCTCCCTTTGTGCAATTTGCACCGCGTGCACGCCCCCAGCTCTTCTCGAACAGCTGAAAGAGCGGTTGACGAAAACGCTCCTGTTTCGCGCAACGGTTCTGTTTTCTTTGGATCGGCCAGTCCCGCTACGGAAGAAACAACGAGAGCTCCGGCATGCGTGCCTGAGGCGATTTCTACCGCGCTCACGCCGAGCGCCCGCTGGTACTCAAGATGCGCGCTGACTTGCGTCACGATATCCAGGAACTCACGTCGCGCCTCATCCATGATGCATGCACCTTCTCCGCACTTGTATTCCGAACACCCGGTTTTTCAATTTCCCCACTTCAATTTCGTCCTGAGGATCTCGTAATAGCTTTTCACGGGGTGTTTGATCAGTCTCATCTTGAACCGGGACTTTTTGATTTCCACGACGTCATGGGGGACCAGGGGAAAGCCCAACTGGCCGTCGAGCGTCAGCGCCACGTCTTCGCTTTGCGACGTGAGGCATACGGCGACCGTGACCGAATCGGGCAGCGCGATCGGCCGGTTCGAGAGCGTATGCGGACAAATAGGCGTCACCACGAAGCAGTGGATCGTCGGATGAATGATCGGCCCCCCGGCGGAAAGCGAGTAGGCCGTGGAGCCCGTGGGCGTGGAGACGATCAGACCGTCGGACCGCAGCGTCGTCAGGTATCCTTCGTTCACCGAAATCCTGAGTTCCATCATGCGCGCGAGCGCCCCCTTGGTGATCACCGCGTCGTTCAGCACCCGGTATTGGGCCACGCGCTTGCCGTCGCGCAGCACGCTGGTCGAGAGCATCATCCGGTCCTCGGTGCCGAGCTTGCCTGCTATGGCCTTTTCCAGATTATCGTACAGTTCGTCGAGCGATACCTCGGCCATGAAACCGAGGCTCCCCAGGTTGACCCCGAAGATCGGCACGTCCGCATGCGCGTCAGCCACGTTCCGGGCCGCGGACAACAGCGTTCCGTCGCCTCCGAGGACGATAAGCATCTCGGAGTGTTTGACGATATACTCCCGCTCATGGCCCTTCGTCCGGATTGCCAGGGCGGTGTCGGCGTCGATCAAGACGTGCTTGTTCCGCGCCTCAAGCCAGGTTGCCAGCTTCTTGGCGGCTTTTCGGGCTTCTGGAATATTTTTCGCGATGATACCGATCTTTTTCATGGTTGCCATGAGTATTAGACGAGTTTTGTTTTGTTCGCTTTCAGGTCCTTTTGCAATTCATCGAGCAGCTTCGCGTACCGCTCCCCTTCAGCCAGAAACCCGAGCTCGCGGCTGTGGTCGTCGATGTAGGAGAGGTAAACGCTTAAACGCTCGGACGGAAGATCGTTTTCCGCGCGCTCCGCCCACTCGATGGCGGTCACGCCGTCGGAATCGAGGTACTCCTCGAACCCGATGTTTTCCAGCTCCCCGGGGTCCTTGAGGCGGTAGAGGTCGATGTGGTAAAAAGGCACGCGGCCTTCGTATTCGTTCACGAAGGTGAAGGTGGGGCTCGTGATGTACTCTTCCTTCACGTCCAGCCCCCGCGAGAGGCCGTAGGAAAAGCTCGTTTTGCCCGCGCCGAGGTCGCCGTAAAGACAAACTGTGTCGCCCGGCCCCAACCGCGCGCCGAGCAACTCCCCTATTCGCCAGGTCTGTTCAAGGCCGGAGGTTATCACGCTGAACATTATTCTGTCTGGCGTGCGACGCCCCGGACCACGTCGCGCTTGCCCACGATGCCCACCACTTTGCCGTTTCTGACCACCGGGAGAAGGTAGGCCTTTTTCTCGTCCATAAGCGTCGCGATATCCGCGATCGTCGCATCCTCGGTGATCGTGAGGACCTTTCGGCCGCAGATTTCCGAGACTTTCGTGGCCGCTATGCGCTTCACTTCTTCCTCGAACTTCTTGGAGCTTTCGAGATAGATCGCCGCGTCGAGAAAACTCACCACCGTGGGAATGTGGAGACGTTTGTTCCGGCTGATGAGATCGTTCTCGGTCACGATGCCGTAAAGCGCCCCGGAATCGTCCAGCACCGGCGCGCCGCTGATCTGGTTTTTGACCAGGAGCGACGAGAGCGCTTCGATCGAGGTTTCCGGCTTCACGGATACGACGTTTTTGGTCATGATATCTTTTGCGGTAAGCATGCTGTCTCCTCGGGAGTTGATTGAAAAACAAGTTAAGGGACACTTTTCGTTTATTTATTTGTAACTATTCAGCACATCTGAAGCCAAACGGGCTTTGCATCAGGAAAAAACTTTTTATCCGCAGATTTCGCAGATGGACGCAGATTTTAAATAAAAATAATAATTCAGGTTCGATTTAATGTAAAATCTGCGTAATCTGCGGACAATGTTTTGAACTGAGTAGTTACATTTATTCCTGTATTTGTTTTATCGCTTCCGGTATCTGCTCGATCAGGTCCCCGGCGACCAGTGAGGTCTCCCCCTTGTCCGCCGCGGCCAAATCGCCTGCCAGTCCGTGGAAATAAACGCCCAGACACGCGGCTTCCAGAGCGGTATAGCCTTGCGCAAGGAAGCTCCCGACCATGCCGGTGAGCACGTCTCCGGTGCCGCCGGTCGCCATCCCCGCGTTACCCGTGGAATTGACGAACACGTCCCCTCCCGGAGTCGCAACCACCGTGCCCGCGCCTTTCAGCACAAGGATAACCTTGTACTTAATCGCAAAACGGGACGCAATGCCAATCCGGTCTTTTTGCACTTCATCGGTAGAGACGTTAACGAGCCTCGCCATCTCGCCGGGGTGCGGAGTCAGGATTACGGGCACGCGCACCTTTTTGAGAATATCGAGAGCGCCGGCAAGCGCGTTCAATCCGTCGGCGTCGACCACAACCGGCACCGTCAGCCCCTTAAGGAGGTTCCTCACTGACTGGACGGCCTCAAAATGGGTCGTGAGCCCCGGCCCAAGCGCGACTGCGGTCATTTTCGCCGCGGCCTTAAGCAACTCTATGTCGGCCCCAATCCCCAGCGTACCGTCGATGCTCTCGGCCGAAGCAACACACATGGCTTCAAAGACCTGGTGCTGGATGATGGGGACGATACTCGACGGCGTGGCAACGCTCACAAGCCCCGCGCCCGTCCTGAGCGCTCCGCGGGCCGCCATGACCGCCGCGCCCGCTTTGCCCAAGGAGCCCGCGACGATTAAAAGGCGCCCGAAATCTCCTTTGTTCGCGTCCTCCCGGCGCTTGCCGAGAAATCCCTGGACAGAAGCTCCGGTCAAAAGGTTGATCGGGATCTGCTCCTTTTCCGCGACTTCCGGGGGCATGCCGATGTCGGCAATCCTCACCGTTCCCGCGTGTTGAGCGCCGGGATGGAGCACGAGACCCCGTTTCAGGAGCGCCATGGTGACGGTAAGGTCCGCCCGCACCGCCGACCCTATCACCTCGCCCGTGTCCGCATTGACGCCCGTCGGAACATCGACGGCGACAACGAGCTTTCCCGACGCGTTCATGAGTTCCACGGCAAAAGCATAGGTCCCTTTGAGCGGCTGGGAAAGGCCCACGCCGAGCAGAGCGTCCACGACAATATCGGACCAGCCGACCACATCGGCAATAGCCTGCGTGGATGCGTTCTGTTTGATTTCCACGTCCGTTTTTCGGAGTATGGCAAGATTGACCTTGGCCTCCCCCGAAACCGCGTTCGTCGCCGCAAGCAGTGCCACACGTACGGGCACGCCCCGGATGCGGAGCCGCCGCGCAAGCGCCAAACCGTCGCCTCCGTTATTCCCCTTGCCGCAAAGAATGCCGACCCGCATGCCGTCGAGACCGTCGAAAAACTTTTCCATCTCGGCCATGATCGCCGCTGCGGCGTTCTCCATTAAGACAAGGCCGGGAATGCCGAAGTCCTTGACTGCCCTGCGGTCGATATTTCGCATCTGCTCTGCGGTAACGATTTTCATAGCATTAGATCTAAGCTTCTGACTCCTAGCTCCTGACTCCCGACTCCTGGCTCTTGAGCTCCTGTCCCACCAGGACCACCTGAGCCACTGCGTATCCCTCATCATGGGAATAACTCAGGAGTATTTGTT
>JBGPHF010000016.1:0-12677 GCA_041484215.1 Nitrospirota bacterium | reverse complement strand
TTCTCGAGGAACAAAAATATGTTTTTTATTATAGCACAGTGTACGCTTGAGGCATGGACAGCACAAGAGAAAATTTATTCACGGATCGGCCTCCTTTGTGAAGAGCTCTTCACAGGGGGGGCTGCTCAATGTTGCAGAAATACGCAAAATACAGAGTTGATGCGTGAAGAGTCATTGCCAGCCGAAAGATGTCGGGTGAGAAGGTTCAGGCGAGCAGCATTTTTTCAATGGTCCTCAAACAAGCAAGGGTCCTATGCCCTTCTTTCGTGAGGGAATAGGACTTTTCATCGTCTTGTTCGATGATCCCGGCCTCCCTCAACATCTTCAGGTGAAAAATCACCTTGGTGTGGTCCTCGATTTCAAGCGCGCGAGTAAGCTCCATCAGGCGCATCCTGTCCCGGGTAGAAAGCAGCTTGAGGATCTTTCTCCGGATGGGGCTCGCAATGGAGCTGAGCGCCTGGTCGAAGTCCGGATTTTTTATGCCCTCCTCGAACTTCGCTTCTTCGAGCACCCGACGTATCGTCGTCAGAAGCTCCTGAATCTTGAAGGGCTTGGATATATAGTCGCTTGCCCCTTTTCTGACGGCGTCAACGGCATTCTCGATCGTCGCAAAGGCCGTAACCATGATCACTTTCGTTTTCGGACGCTGCTTTCGGATTTCCAGCAGCGCATCGAGACCGCTCATCCTGGGCATCATGAAATCGAGCAGCACTACGTCGAAGTCATGGGTACTGTTCTTTGCGAGGGCCTCTTTTGCCGAAGCGGCGCCGTCGGTCTGATATCCCTCCGCGTTCAAAACGTCATGCAGGTGGGACCGGAATTCCGCGTCATCATCGACGATAAGTATCTTTTTCATATCGCTCCCTGCTTGGCAATTTTATGGTCAGTGTAGTTCCTTTGCGCGAGGTGCTGGAAATACGAATAGTGCCCTGATGCTGCTTGACGATGCCGTAGCAGATCGAAAGGCCGAGCCCCGTTCCCTGGCCGATTTCCTTGGTCGTAAAAAAGGGGTCGAATACCTTCGAGAGATCTTCGGCAACAATACCGTTTCCCGTATCGCTCACCCGCACGACGATGTGGTCTTCCTGCAAGGACGTTGACAGGGTAAGCGCCCCATCCTCGGGCATGGCTTCCAGCGCGTTCGACAAGACATTGATGAATACCTGTTCCAGTTTTCCGGGATCCCCCAGCACCTCAGGGACGGGCGAGAGGTCCTCTTGCAAGGTTATCCCGTTCAATTTATGCTTCAGCAGCGTGAGCGCCCCTTTGATGACCGTGTTGATATTCAGAGGAACAAATTCAGTTTCTCGCTGGCGGGCAAACAGGAGGAGTTCTTGGGCGATCGCGGAGGCCCGGTCTATATTGCGTTCGACGGCATCGAGTTTCCCCTCGACCTCCTGGCCGGCTCCGCTCGTCTTCAACCTGGTCCTAAGCGTCTGGATGCCCAGGGACGCGTTGGCAAGCGGATTATTGATCTCGTGGGCTATCCCCGACGCAAGCAGGCCGAGCGAGGTAAGTTTTTCGGTCTGGACAAGACGCCGTGTCTGTTTTTCAATTTTTTTTCTCGTTTCAACGTCAAAGATATTCAGTCCCTTCGCTATAAAATACGTTATAAAAAAAGCCGATACCCCCCGAAGCATCTCGATTGGGACCGGTAACCGCAACGCGGTGTAGCCGGAGGAAAATATCCCGGCAAACACGGAATAAAAAACAAACGTAATCCCCGCATAGTATAGCTTTTTTGATGCCGGGCGGCTCAAAAAACTTACTTCGCGGGAATACGCGATCAGGCCGTACGCGGTCATCAGCCCGCCCGTTAACCCGAAGGTATATCTCGCTCCGAGGTCCGCCTGCCGCAAGGCCTGCAGGTCGACATGAAACGGGTTTCCGTGAAACCCCTCATGCCAGACGAAAAAAAACCAAAGGAGAAAAAGAAACGCGGGAACCGTCCTTACCCACCGCTTACGTTTATCGTCGATGACGCGGACCAGCGAGATGCCGAACCGCAGAAGGAATATGAACGAGAGCGCTACCAGGAATGTCGAAGCGGCCTTCACCACGAAAATCTGCTGGAATGACAGGTTCGCGCCTTCAATCAGGGGGCCGAGTTCCAGCCATTCATGCGCCCCATGCAGGAACCCGAAAGCCCCGAGCAGCCACAGTTTGTCCGCGAGCTGCAGGTCGCTGCCCTTCATATCTTTTGCGACGATGGCGACTCCCATAAAAAGAAAAGCCGCTCCGTAAAAAAGATAGAGCAGGTAAATCGGGGTTATGTTGTCAAAAAGATCGAACATAGAGTAATGTATCCTCTTTTGGCCTTACCCGCGTTAAAATTTCTCTTTATACGTCAAGTTCAGAATAAAATCGGGCGCGCCCGTGGTATTCGGGTCCTCGGACAGTGAAAATTCCCAGCTGCCGCCGGACGAGTAATATCTTCCTCCCAGCACGAGCAGCATGCCGGTGCCGTCTATCTGTCGGATGCCGGTCGCCGGATAGGGAGAGGTCTGGACCATGAGCTGCGCCAGCAGGCTCACACCCGGCGAGACGAACGTTTCGAAGCCGGAACCGGCGTAAGAGAACCTTTCCAGCTTCACCGTCTGGTATGCCTTCAGGTCTCCCGGGAATGCAACCCCGAGATTGGCATATACTCTCGTGTCCTCGGCCGCATTCCAGTCCAGGAGCAGGGCCAATGCCGCATCGACGCTCCCGTTTCCGTAGCCGACGCGCGCGTTCCCGGTCGGCAGCTCTATGTCGGCCAGGATGCTTATGAGTGGGTCGCCCTCGCTCAGTTTTCTTTTTACGGTGACGCGTGCGTCACCGAAACCGGTCCGGTCGTTTTCTCCTTTAATGACGGGTTTGCCGTTCCGGTCCACTTCGTACAAATAAGAATTATTGGGTCTGTTGGTTCTCCCGTAATCTCCGAAACCGAAACTCCGGTGGTACCACGCGAGCGGATGGTCCATGAAGCCTTGCGAGGCCCGCAGAACGGGGACATCAAGACCGACCTCGAACAAATCGGGAATGTCTTTTTTAAAACAAAGGTCGAGTTCCGTCAATTCGAGGTCGAGGTCGGCGCTCCACGTCGCCGCATTCTCCATCACATAGACGCTCGAATGAGACAGGCCAAAGGAAAAAGAACTCTCCGTGGCGGCCTGCTCAAGGTAGGGCTGGTTTACCGGAACAAAAGGAGCAAATTGATTTTTCACCTGGAGCGGCCCGTCGAAGGCAAGAGCAAAAGACCGGAAAGGCAGGCAGAAGAGCAGCAGGACGGAAATTACAGCGAGTTTTTTTCCCATGGCGGCTACTTTAGCACGGCACCGCGAGAAAATAAAGCTCTAAGAGGGGGGGGGGGATTAGAATCGGGTTTTGGGTCACTGCCGGACTTTTCCTGACTCAATAATCCAGCAGCACGTAATCGGCGTCTTTGAGCGTTACGGTTTTTTGATCGATCTGGTCGGGCACGAGTGGAAGGATGACCCGCGAGGTAAGTTTCGATCCCGTTTCCACGTGCTCGGGAATGCCGCGTTTCCAGGCGTGCCCCACGCCGGCAAGAACCACGACGGCCTTTCCCGGATTTTCTTTGACATAGTTGACGAGATGCCATGCCATGGTTTTGTCCCAGACCATCTGGGCCTCGCAGAAATTGACGAACTCCCGGCCCTGACTCCGATGGTCGGCGTACACCTTCTTGATAATCGCCATGTATGTTTCATCGACGCTGCAGCTGATACCGGGCGGCAGCTGCTTCCGCTCCGCCTTGGTCAGGGACGCGAAACCCCCTTCCGCCACTTTTTGGGAGATCGCATCGGGGATATTAAGTCCGAGCAGGGGTATCTCATGCTCCCGTGCATACAAGAATATTTTACGATAGAAGGACCACGGCATCTGCCAATTGTCGAAGTACGCGGGAAGAAAATCCTTCGTCGCCAGTTTCCCTTTCACCCATGCGTTCAACACGTTCTGGCTGTCGGACCTGAACATCTCCAGGCCCACAGCCACAGGCGTGGCGGATTCATGAAAGGCAATCATAACGTTGAGTTCCGCCCGATGGTGCCCGCTGTCGTCATGCACTTCACCGACAAAAACGAGGTCCGCTTTTTTCACTTCCTTGATCATTTGCATGAAACTGATGATCCTGCCGTCGCGAACGCGCAGGACCCTCCCGGGGATATCGGGACCGACGTCGCTTTCCGTAATAGCGCAGACCGACAGAAAAAATAGCAGGCCCGCGAAAAAAGTTATTTTTTTCATGTCGCCTCTCCCGAAAACCGCGGGTCATCTGAGTTCGCGATCTCGGTCCTCTCTACCCCGTGACGGCGGAGACGGTGGAGGTTGATTTTGAGAAGGTTGCCCGGACGAAGGCGTCCGCGGACGAAAGACCGGTTGTTGCGCCGGGCCGGGGAAAGAATAATACTGCCACCACGCGGCGCCGTAAAAATAGGGATAAGGATAAAACCAGGGATCGTAATAATAGAGCGGCGGATAGTATCGCTCCCGGGGCCAGAGATAAATCTCTTTTATCCGAAAGACCGGATAGCCGTACTCCATTTCATCTATTTTGCCTTTCCGTATTTCGACAAACTCTCCGGCCAGAGTGATCCTTCTCCCCCGTCGGAAGACCACGGGATCCATGATGCCCTGCTCCTTGGGAAGAAGCGCCAGGTATCGCCCCTCGGAACGGCCCCGGTCCCTGAAATAACCGTAGCGGTCAACGGGCACCTGCATCGCCTCGACCTGGGAGCCGGCCTCGGTAAATTTCGCGCCCACGATGACCCCTCCCAAGATAAAAAGCCGCCCCCGGTGCTGACCGGGGTTTTCCCTGAGGGAAGCAAAGGACACGGATCGTTCCCCTTCCCTCATATAAGCCTTACTGAGTACCGGCGCGCACGAGCACAACAACAGGGAAACGCCCAGCGCGCCGGCTGCAAATCGCAATCCTTTGCTCATACAGTAATTGTTGCTCTGATGTTCGGCAATGTCAAGCGGAGGGGAGGAAGGCGATTGGGCGGTAAAACAGCGTCGGTAGTGCCTCGAAAGGTACAACGAAACCGGAGGAACAGTCGGGTATCTATACTATTTCAATAGAGCGATACAAGGACCGCTTTAACCGCACTTGAAGGCGTCGTTTTTCATGAGTTTGGCCGGAAGCTTCCCGGGCATTTCCGCTTTAAGCCTACCGAGGGCCGCAACAAGGACGATGCAGAGGCCTAAACCGCTCAGGAGCGATATTACGTTGAGAAGAAGGGTGTCCCAGGAGCTTTTGGCATTGGCGCCCCCGGACGACCAGAGCAGCATGCCTCCGAAAAAAACCGCCTGCGCGAGAGTGTTCAACAAGGCTCTATCCGAAATGTATTTCATGAGGCTGAACATACACTTTTCCGCGCCGTCTGGGAATACCCCGGCCGGGGTATTTTTAGGGGAGGGAAAAACCGAGGCCGTCACGGGGCAGGTACGGCTCATGCTATGACCGCTGCCACTTGAGCCATAGGGTAAAAACTTTTTTAATGAACGGAGTCAGTCTCGTTCTGTTGTATTGATCGGCTAATTTTTTGATCGCCTCGGCTTGCGTGGGATACGGATGGATGGTTTTTGCGATTGCCGCGAGGCCGAGCCCGGCGGTCATGGCAAGCGTGATTTCGTTGATCATTTCTCCGGCATGGCGCGCAACGATCACGGCTCCGAGAATCGTATCGCTTCCTTTTTTCAGATGCACCCGCGCGAACCCGACCGTCTCTCCGTCAAGGAGCGCCCTATCCACCTCGGACAAGGGCACGGTAAGCGTAAGCGCCTCGAATCCCTTTTCACGCGATTCTTTCCCGGACATGCCCACGGTCGCAACCTCGGGGTCGGTATAGGTGCATCGGGGGATCACGAGCGTTGATGCCTGCTGATTTCCATGAAACAGCGCGTTCGCGATGACGATGCGAGCCATGGCATCGGCCGCATGCGTGAACTGAAAGGGCGAGCAGCAGTCTCCTGCCGCATAAACGTGTCTGTTCGAAGTCCTGAGAAGAGCGTTCACCGTTATCCCTTCTCGTGAATCGTAGAGAATACCGGTTTTCTCCAAACCAAGCCCTTCCACATTCGGCTGCCTGCCCGCGCCTACCAGGATTTCATCGACAATGAGTTCCCTGCTTTCTCTGTTTTCCCCGAGCGTGAGAATCCTTTCCTTAACTCGCTTCTCAGCGCTCATAACTCTCGCGTGGAATACTATCTCGACGCCATCCTGCTCAAGCGATCTTCGCACGAGTTCAGCGGCATCCGCGTCCTCTTTCGGGAGCAGCTGTCCTCCGCGCTGGAGGAGCACGACCCTGCTCCCCAGGCGCGCAAACGTCTGCGCGAGCTCGCAGCCAATAGGACCGCCTCCGATCACGGCAAGCCTCTTCGGAAGCTCCGTGAGCTGGAACACGGTCTCGTTGGTCAAGTAGCCTGTTTCCTTGATGCCGGGGATGAGCGGAACAGCTGCGCGGGCCCCTGTGCAGATCGCCGCCTTCCTGAAGCGGAGGCGCTTTCCTCCGACCTCGATCGAATCAAATCCGCTGAACTGTCCCTCGCCGAAAAAGACGTCCACTCCGAGTTCTTTGCTGAACCGCTCTGCCGAGTCGTGTTTGCTGAGCCCTGCCCTGATTCCGCGCATGCGCTCCATGACCTTGCCGAAGTTGATGGAAACCTCCGGCCCGGTATTAACCCCGAATTCTAACGCCTTTTTCACATCGTAGGCAGCGCGTCCCGATCTGATGATTCCTTTGGAAGGCACGCACCCGACGTTCAGACAGTCACCACCCATAAAGTCACGTTCGATGAGCGCGACCTTCGCCCCGAGTCCCGCTGCGCCCGCGGCAGTAACAAGCCCCGCGGTACCTGCGCCGAGTACGACAAGATTGTAGCGGGCGGCGGGCTCGGGGTTCTTCCAGCCGAAGGGATGGACGTTTTGGACAAGCCTCTCGTTGTTTTCGTCATGAGGCAGAATCAAAGGTCGGTCCATGCGGGTTTCCTTTCCAGCGAATGTGCAAACTTTATCAGTCGTGTCAAAATAGAACGATTAACGAGGCGCAGCCAAAGACCAATAAAGCAAAACCTAAACCAAAAGCGTCTCTCGCAAAGCACGCAAAGGGCGCAAAGGAGACCTTGAGTCAAAATCTTTATTTGGTTTAAAACCAAAAGTAAGCAGTAGGTTTTCTTGGCGCCCTTTGCGAGAAAATATTTTTTCGTTTTGAGATATTCTTTTATTTCGTCAATCTATGACCGCGACCTCGTAATCCTGCCCCTCCCAGAGGTCAGATCCCAGCCAGTGGAACGTGAACCGGATCGGGGCTTGCTGGGAATCGGGAATGGGGATATCGGTGAACTCTATGCCAAGTGTTGTGGGCGTGGATCGCGTGAACTCCATTTCCCGCCATTCGTTTCGCGTCCAGCGCAAACGGAACGATTGAGCGGCCTGGATGCGAAGCGTGAAGCCCCGCTGTACGGTGCGAGGCTGGCGGTTGTGCTTCCAGATCTCGAGCAGTTTGTAGAGCTTGGTCTCATCGAGATAACGCCCAGCAACCGCGGGTATGTTGTCGAACACCCGGCCGTCTGAAATAGAACGGAGCAGCTTGATGTATTCCGCGTGGGACCACATGAGCGGCATGGCCGCGCCGGTGGGGCCGCCGAGGTGCATGTGAATCTGCTGCCGATCGGCCTCATCCCAAATCTGCTCGGGCAGAAGGCCTGTTGCGGAAGCGAACCCCTCTATAGCCCGAAGGTACGCTCCCGCGCTTCTGCCCGCTGCCAGTTCATAATGCCCGCGCTCTCCGGTCAAAAGAGGCCAGGCGCGGCCTTTGCCCCATCCCTGATAAGGCCCCCCGTCCTCGCGCTGGCCGTAGCCGTCGTGATTATAGCGGCGCCAGCAGGGCCCGAATCGGGTCTCCACCTTGAGCAGGGTATCGACAAGGCGCACCGAGTCCACGATGACCGGATCGTCGGCCTTGCGGATGCCGTAGCGCACAAGTTCGAGAAACCCCGCGTCGATAATCTCCTTGGCGGGAAATTCCCATCTCGCCCCCGGAGGCACGTTGTGGAGAGACAGAACGCCGTGGTTCGGGTCCTCGTCGGGCGTGAAATCGTCCACCGCGACCGGATGGATGCGGATGAAATGCTCCCTGATGTCAGGATTGAGCGTCCCTTGCGTGGTAACGGTCCAAGTCTCGATATGGCATTCCAGAAAATCGGCGTATTCTTCGAGGTAAACGGCAGTGGACTCGTCCCCGCGGCCGCGGGCGAAGCCGGCGGCGCAGATCAGGGCGGCGATGTTCGCGGCAAGCGTTGAGGGCGAATAGCCGCTCGCCTCCTCCCACCGCTCCTGCTGGGTCGCCGGCCCGTTGAGGATCAGGTAGCGCGCGGCCCGCATGACCATGTGATAGGGATCGAACTGCGCCAGAGCGCCTTCTTCGCGCAAACGCCAGGCCAGAAGGATCGGGAAAGCGACCTCGTCCAGCTGGATGCCCCGCCAGTAGGATTCGCCGTTGATCCAGAAGTTCTGGGAAAAACCGCCGTCATCGTGCTGGGTGGCGGCAAGATAGATAAGCGCCCGGAGCGGTGTTTCGTTGTTGCCGCACGCGAGAAGGGCCATGGCGGTATTGACCATGTCGCGCGTCCAGACGAGATGGTAGCCGCCCATGTCGTCATCGCTTTTCACTTCCCCCCAGGGGATCGAGAGCGACGCGATGAACGCGCCGGGATATTTTTTGTCTTCATGGGCAAGAAGCAGGCTGTAGCTGCTGTGATACAGATTTCCCCCGTCGCCGTAGACTTCTTTCACCGGGTACATCTTTTTGCAGATCCGGTTCCATTGTTCCACGTAACGCTCGTGATGTTCTTCAAAGGGAAATCCGAGCGCCTGGAAGAGCGTGGAGACCGCGCTGTGAAGCCCGTCGCCGAAGGCCAGGGCGAGCGTGAACTCCCGGCGTTTATCAGGGATAAGCTCTCCGAAGAGCGCGACATTGCCGTTGGTGGCCCGGTCGAACTCCCAATCCATGCGGAAATCGCGCGCGAGGTCCGTCCATCCGTCCGACTTCCCCACATACCCGCAGGAAAGCCTCGAAAAAGGGATCGAGGCCGCGAGCGCGATCCAGAGCCCGCCCTTTTCAGCGGCGAGGATTTCTCTCCCCGCTGCCCTGAGCACATAGGCATTGTTCCCTTTCCCGCCGACCTGCAGATGCGGCGCGCAGAGCGCGTAAAGCTTGAGCCGGGAAACAAATGACTCCTCGCCCTCGATCTTCGTGCGCTGGAGAATGCAGGGCAGATGAGGGCCGGTGATCACGTCTTTGACGATCCGGTACCTGCCTTGGGGATCATGGTTGGTGATCCGGTAAGCAAGCGCGTGGTGCGCAAGGCGGCGCGTCTCGGTCCTGAGGTGGCGCTTCTCCTCGTGGAAAAAGCTCTCGCCGTCCGATACAAGATACTGCAAGTCGCGGATCTGGGGCTGGTCAATCGTCGGGTAATAGGCCTCGGTGACAACGCCGTTCCAGAGCGTGAACCAGACGCAGCTCGTTGCAGAATAAGCGGTCCCCACGCCGTCCTTGTTCCCCTGCGTCCAGCGTGGCTCGATCCCGGGTTTTCCAAAAGCTTCGTGATGGCCGCGCACGGTGGTCATGCTCTCCTCTTCCTTGTTCCGGAACGAAACAGCATCAAGCGGTAAGTCCGTATGATGCGAGCGCCGTTTTTGTCGTTTCGTAGGTTTTGTGATGGATGCTCTCTATGCCGAGCCCCCGCGCCACCTCCACGAACAGGAGGCGGTCGTCGATATAAAGCGTTTCCGCAGGCAGGGCCTTGGCGATATCGAGGGCCATGCGGTAAATGTCCTGATCAGGTTTTCGCAGGTGCACGTAGCAGGAGGTGACAAAGAAGTCGATAAAGCCGTCGAGGAAATATTTTTGGACGCGATAGTGGGAAAGCTCGCGGCCTTCGTTGTTCACGGCGACCGTCTTGATGCCGTGGCGAGCTTTGAGCTTTTTGATCAGCTCGATCATCTCGGGATAAGGTTGGGACTGCTCGAGCATGAAGGTTTTGAAATCTTCGAGAGAGAACGGCCTGCTTTCGTGAAAGACCACTCGGTGAAGGTATTCATCCAGGCCCAGCTTCCCCGACTCGTAGGTGTCGAAGGTCAGGTGGTGCCGCTCGTCCATCTCGGTAAAATCGAGCTTGAACTGCTCAGCCGCGCGCTTTCGCGAGTCTCGGCCCCAGCCGTTCGTGAGCAGAACGCCACCGATGTCCAGGAACAGCGTGGTGATCTTCGTCGTTGTCATGTCTGCCTCTTCGCAAGAATTAACCACAGAGCGCACAGAGAAAGAGCTTGAGGTAACTTCCTCAGTGTCCTCTCTCCCCCTCTACGCTCTTCCTATTTACCAGACAAAGACCTTCCTCGGTGTCCTCTGTGGTTTTATTTGTGGTTCACTTTTGGCTATGCCGACCTTTTTCTCAGCAGGCGACCGCCTGCTAGGCAATGGAGCCCACTCACGTGGACCCCTGCCCTGCGGTACAGCCGAAGCAGTGGTCGTCCACGGTTATGCGCCGGTGGGCAAAGGCGTCGTAATCGAAATCCCGGATATGCTGGGGAATGTCGGGGTCCACGCCCAGGCCCAGGACCTGGTTAAAGTCGCAGTCAAAGAGCCTGCCGTCCCAACCCACGCTCACGAGACCGCGGCACATGATGTTGTCGAGGGTCTGGGGGTTGAACGCCGACGACAGCATGTCTCGATATTGGTCGAACGTTCCCGATGCAACCAGGGAATCGCGGAAGCGGCCGATGGGCATGTTTGTAAATGCGTAGAGCCGTGTAAAGGAAACACCGTAGCGGCACTTCAGCTCCCGCTTGTAATCCGCTTCGAGCGCGCATTGAGAAGGAGGAAGAAAAGCGCCTCCGGGATTGTAAACGAGGCTCAAAGGTTTCCCTTCCGGTCCATCGCCAAACCCGAGGCTGTTCAATCTGCGGAGCGCATCAATGCTTTTTTTGAATGCGTCGTTACCCCGCACCGCTGCGACGTTCTCTTCGAGATAGCAAGGAAGCGAGGCGATAAGCTCCACGCCCCGGTCTTTGTAGAATTCCGGGATGTCTTCCATGCCCGGCTCGGAGAATATCGTCAGGTTCGTGCGGCAAATGACCCGCTTACCAGCCTTTCGCGCCTCACCTACGAGGGCGCGAAAATGGGGACTCAATTCCGGCGCACCCCCGGTGATGTCCAGGGTATCGATGGGGTTTGCGAGCAATGCGGAAAGCACCGCGTCGACGGTCTTTTGTTCCATTGCCTCTGTCCGGCCGGGACCGGCGGCGACATGGCAATGCCTGCACGCCATGTTGCATCGATAGCCCATGTTGACCTGCAGCACCTTGATCCCCCTGGCAGTGAGAGGTCCCTGTTGGAGAAAGCGGATTTTATCTTGGAATTTTGATGTGTTCATAATTTTAAATTTAAATCAGAGCAAAAGAATTTTTTGTTTTACTATAGCATCTCTGTATCTGAAAATCAGGCAATAACTCTTTTCCGCATGAGCCTGAAGGGAAACGGCGCCAGGATGAGAACGATCAGCACGATCCAGAAGATGCCCTCCCCGGCCCCGGAAAGGTCCCCCGCTGAAAAAGCGCGGCACACGTTCACGAGGTGGTAGAGCGGCGTGAAAAAAGCCAAGCGAGCGACGATCGGGGGCATGGCGTCCAGGGGGAAGAAGATGCCCGAGAACAGAAACAGCGGCGTCATGAAGAGCGTGTAAAAGTAGCTAAACGAATCGATGCCCGGAACGAGCGCGCAGAAGATGAGCGATAGCTCGGCAAAGATCAGGCCGCCCAGAAAAATGAACGGGATTGTGAGGAGGATCAAGGGCGAGTCCACGAGCCCGAACAGGGCCACGACGATCATGATCGTGATCCCGAAGATCATGCTCTTGGTCGCTCCCCACAAGAGTTCGCCCAGCACGAGGTCGTCGAGGTTCACCGGCGTTGCCAGGATGGCGTCGAAGGTCTTCTGGAAGGTCATGCGGATGTAGGTGCCGTAAGTGCACTCGTACACCGCGGCGAAGACCGACGAGGAGGCGATGATGCCCGGAGCTATGTAATTGATGTACGGCCGGCCGTGGATGGCCGGAACGAACGCGCCGAGCCCGAACCCCATGGCCACAAGGTAGAGCGCCGGCTCCGCGAAGTTGAGCGCGAAGCTCGTTTTGTAGAGTTTCGTGTATACGGTCCAGTGCCGCTGCCAGACACTCATTGCCCGTTTAATCCGCAAGGCTCCTCCCGGTCAGCTTGAGATAGACGTCTTCGAGGTTGCCGCCGTGTTGCTTTATAAGGTCCCGGGGAGTGTCAATGGTCACAATTTTCCCGGAGTCCATGATCGCCACGCGGTCGCACAGTTTTTCCGCCTCTTCCATATAGTGGGTCGTCAGGAGAAGCGTGGTACCTTTCGCTTTCAGGTGATTGAGCTTGTCCCAGACCGCGCGTCTGCTGTGCGGGTCCAGGCCCGTCGTGGGCTCGTCAAGGACCAGGATCTCCGGATCATTCACGAGCGAACGGGCGAGCAGCAGCCGGTGTTTCATGCCGCCGGAAAGTTCGTCGATCTTGACGCCGGCCTTGTCCTGGAGTTCGACGAATTCCAGGAGCGCGCGGCCCAGGCGAAGTGAGTCCTTTTTCCGGATATCGAAGTAGC
>JBGPHF010000015.1:0-12839 GCA_041484215.1 Nitrospirota bacterium | reverse complement strand
GGACAATCTGAATCTGGCCACCACATTCCCGTTTTCCGCAAGGGTCATCTACTTTCCCTTGGTAAGGCAGGATAATCCCGGCACCGGACAAGGTTCTACGGAGATCGACGCGATCCAACTGTTCGTCGCAAGCAGGGTGTACGACTACGCGGGCGTGTTCAGCAGCGCCGAATGGTCCCCCGATGACGGCGGCTTCCATTTGCCGACCGTCAAAGCGGCCTTTGAGTATCCCCTGGGAAAGGGCAATACCATAGGTCTTGTTGCCTTCAAGGGACTTGCTCCCTCTGCCGATCCTTTCAATAGTCTCGGGGGGAGGGACCGGGAATTGTCGTGGGGAGATGAGAGCACGCCCTTTGTTCTCGGGGCCGGATGGACGTTCAATTTCTTTAACGAATCGAATGTCGGCGAAGTCGTGCATGGTTATTTTATCGGTAATCGCCTGTACGCGGCTGTCGGCGTGATGCGGGGCGGAAACTCTGACGATGCGATGAACAGCGTCGGCCAGACCAATTCCGGCGGTTTTGACCCGGCAGGAGGAGGTTTTTCCACGCCGACGGACGTAAATACTACGGACCCCAACGATTGGTACTACCGCCTTGCCTGGGACCAGAAGCTTCCGAACGGCGCAGTCACACTAGGCGTTGCCTATTACGACGGGACGCAACGTGTATTGTTTGATTCGACCACCGCGCAGCTCGCCGCCCCCTATGATGCAAAAGTAAAAAGGAACTATATTGACCTGTCGCTGGAGCAGAATTACGGAGAGGACCACATGGTCGAGGTGCAGGCCCTGTATGGAAGCGGCAAGGAAACAAATGTTTTCGGGGGCCAGAGCGGAGCGGATGAAGGGAGAAAGTTCACCGGCTCCTATGTACAGGCTGATTATTTTTACGACCGAAAAGTCGGGTTAGTAGCTTCCCTGAACAACATAAAATTCAAGGACGTGACCGCGACCGATCCGGTAACGACGGATAAAATAAACTCATGGCTTATAGCCGTGGATTTTTTGCCCTGGCTCAACACAAAAATAGCGCTTCAGCATGCAATCGTGAAGACGCAATTCCTCGATCCGACAACGAATCCCGATGTGACCGACAAGATCACTCGCGTCGTTATGGATATGGCATTCTAACGTCTTGAGACTTCCCGGGGGCCGACCGGTCCCCGGGTTTCCCCCACGAAGCAGGAGGTACGGAATGGCGGAAGCCGGCGTAAGCAAGGGCATTTTCAAAGGCGTTATAAAGTTTACTGCCATACTCGGCGCAGGGTTCATCCTACTTGCCGTGCTTAAAAAGTTGTTGCCCCTGCCCACGGAAGACGGATACCGGTTTTTCCCTCTGATCGGAAGCAGGGATTGGATCTGGATCATGGCCCAATTGCATCTGAATTTCGCCGCCTTTGTTTTGGGGGTGCCCCTCTTCGCCGTGACCATGGAGTACCTTGGATGGAAAAAGGCGGAAGCGAGGCTGGACCGGGTCGCGTATGATTTCACCAAGCTCTTTACTCTCGCCTATTCAGTGACTGCGGTGCTGGGCTCGATCTTCCTCGTGAGCCTTCCGCTCCTCTACCCCAAGTTCATCGATTACCTGATGAAGGTCCTCGGGCCCACCTGGTGGCTCTACCTTGTCGTGATGTATGCCGAGGTGTTCGTCTGCTATTATTATTATTATTCCTGGAAAAAAATGAAGGCCCGAAAAGGCTTGCACGTGGCCTTGGGAGTGCTGCTGAATATCCTGGGCGCGACGCTTTTATTGATCACGAGCGCATGGGTTGGGTTCATGACCACCCCGGCCGGCGTGAACGCGGAGGGTGAAATCCTGAGCAGGTGGGCCGCGATCCACACGCACATGTGGATTCCGCTGTTCTTGCACCGCTTTATCGCCAATATCGTGTTCGGGGCGGGAATCGCGGCTGCCTATGCCGCGTTCCGGTTCATTACGGCGAAGACGGCTGAGGAAAAAGCGTACTATGACTGGATGGGGTATACGTCCGCGATCATCTCGATCGGGGTTTCCCTGCTTCTGCCCGGCGTGGGGTATCTCCTCGGCGTCGAGATATATTCCTTCAATGAGCAGATGGGCATCCAGCTCATGGGCGGGTTCTTTGCGTGGCTGTGGGTCATGCAGGCCATTCTGATCGGCGCGATCCTGTTCTTCATCAACTACTACCTCTGGATCTCGCTCCAGAAGATGCCGGGCGGCGAGCGGTACTTCAAATATGTGAAATTTTTATTCATCACACTTCTTCTCGGGTACGCTGTTTGGATCACGCCCCACGATGTGGCGCTGAGTCTCGAAGAAGCCAGACGAACCGGCACGTATCACCCCGCCCTGGGAAAACTTGGCGTCATGGCGGCAAAAAATACCGCGGTGATTCTTTCTTATCTCGCCACGTTCCTGAGCTTTGCCATTTTTCGGATGAGCAATAAAGAAGCCACCGTATCCTGGGCAAAGAACGGTCATATCGCGCGGGCTGTCATCATCGTTTCCTCGGCTGCGGGCGTGCTGGCGCTCGGCATTTACAGCTACGCTGTCTCCGCGGCAATACGGGTAAAGGTGCTTTCCCCCATACAGTTCGGCCTGTTTTTCGTCGGTATCTTCGCCCTCTCTGTGCTGGACAACTACCTGTACAAAAACGCGAAGACGATCGGCGAGCCGCGGTGGGGCAAGATGCCCGATCGGTCGCAATATGCGCTCATAGCGATCACGGTGACCTTTACCTGGCTCATGGGGATGCTGGGCTATATGAGGGCGGGCGCCAGACAGTATTGGCACGTGTACGGCATCATGAAGAACACGAGTCCCGACGCCTTTCTGCCTACGCATGGATATGCATCGGTCGTGGTCACGATCGTAACCTTGCTCTTCTTTGTGCTCATCTCCCTGGTGTTCTGGAGCATCATGAAACTAGAGCAGGCCGTCGAAAAAAGGAGAGGGAACTGATGAAAAAAGGCGTCTTAAAGCTCGCGATCATCATCGTGGGCCTGAACCTCCTGTTCATGTACATCGGACTCGAATTTCTGCCCCAGTCCGAATCCCGGCCGCCAAAGGTCATCAAGATCGAGGAAGGGATCTCCCAGGACGACCTCATCCGAGTAGGCGAGGAAATCGTATTCGGAAAAGGCCAATGCATGGTCTGTCATCCTGCAAAGTCGGAATCAGGCATGAGGGCCCCGGCCATGTCCACCATCGGGGCGGAGATGGAAAAAGAGGCGAAGGCGCGGGGTGTCAAACCGGAAGAGCATGCCTTCGAGGCGCTGGTGAACCCGTCCAAATACGTAGTGAAGGGTTTCGATGACATGATGTCGCCCGTGCATACGCCCCCGACGTCCTTGACCGAAGGAGAGATCATCGCGGTGATTTCTTTTTTGCAGAGTCAGGGAGGAAAAGTAACGGTATCTTATCCCGGGTCCGTTCCCATTCTGAAAGACCAGATAGCGAACATATCGAAGGCAGGAGGGAAGTAAGATGCAATTCATATTTCCCATCATCACCTTACTGGGCCTGGCGCTCGCAACTTCCTCTGCCCGGAAACAATCCCCGTTCTTTCAGTTCATCGGGATTCTTGTCGCTATTTACGGCGCGTTAAAGAGCTTGTCGCTCATGATGCCTCCGCTCCCTGGACAGGTCGTCGTCATGTTCATGATCCTGTCCTTTTTTTCATTCATTGTCTATTTTTCGATCCAGGACGAGACGCTCAAGGCCTTTCTTGAGCCCATGAGGTCGGTGCTGGCTGACGACGATAAAAAGATCCCGAGGATTGTCATCGTTTATATTCTCATCCCCTTGTTTGCCGCGTACGTCGCGTACGCCTGGGTAAAACCGGCCTTTGAGCCGCCGCTCTCGCCGAGGATCACTCATCCGGAGCCGCCGTCTGAGATCGACTTCAAGGGAAACACGATAAAGATCCTCGGACTGGAAAACCCTTTGCGCAAGGATTCCGCCAATTTTGCGGCCTTTGTACAAGAGGGGAAGGTCGTCTACTTCCAGAACTGCTTCATTTGTCATGGGGCCGACCTCGACGGCCGGGGACAATTTGCACAGGCATTCAACCCCCCTCCCCCTCCGTTCCGGGGCACGGATACGATCGCCCAGCTGCCGGAGTCGTATGTATTCTGGAGGATCGCAAAAGGGTGGAAGGGCCTTTCGGCAGGCGCGACCCCGTGGGATTCCGCCATGCCTGTGTTTGAAGATTTCCTGACGGAAGAGCAGATCTGGAAAGTAAGTCTTTTTATCTATGAAGCTACCGGCAACAAACCGAGGACGTGGTAAGGACGTGCGAAAGGGAGATTTTACCATGAGGCTGTTCATAGCCATTATCCTGCTGGCATTCATTCCCATTTCCGCGTTTCCCGAAGAAAAGGGAAAGGTCATCTATGACCAGTGGTGCTCGTCGTGCCACGGCGAAAAAGGGGACGGGAAGGGCCCTGCCGCGGATTTCGTGTGGCCGAAACCGAGGGACTTTACCAAAGGCACGTACAAGTTCAAAGCCACCGGGTCCGGCGAACCACCCGTTGATGCCGACCTCATGCGCACTGTCCGGGAAGGAAACCCCGGGACTTCGATGCCGGCCTGGAAGCGATTCAGCGACGACGAGGTAAAGGCGCTGGTGGCGTATCTCAAGTCATTATCACCGGACACTTTTTCGATACAGGGCACCCTGTTCAAGATCGGAAGTCCGTCGGGAAGTAAAGAAAAGATGACCGCACTGGGAAAGGAGATGTACCAGTCGGCCAAGTGCTGGGAGTGCCACGGCAAGGCGGGCAAGGGCGACGGCGAGAAAGGCTGGCAGGAAAAGTTCAAGGACGACTGGGGAAACAAGATCTATCCCGCCGACCAGACCAGCCCCTGGGAATACCGGGCGGGCAGCGATCTGAAGGACATTTTCAGGACGATCTCCGTGGGCTTCGACGGCACGCCCATGACCTCCTACGGAGACACGGTCTCGGAGGAGAAGAGATGGGCACTCGCGTATTACGTGCTGTCGCAGCGGCAGGTAAGAAACCTCGGCCTGGCTTTGCGGGTTCAAAAAGTGAAAGACCTCCCCTTGACAACGGACGACCCGGTTTGGAAGAGCGTGGACTGCCTTGACATTCCAATGGCAGGACAGGTTATCTTCGAACCGCGTGATTTTACGGCCCTCATAACGAATGCGAGAGCGCGGGGCGTCTATACCGGTTCCGGGCTGGCGGTGATGGTCGAATGGACCGACAAGCAGCAGAATCCGTCCCAAAGCGACGGGGCTCTCACCCCTGATGCAGCGCGCATACAGTTTCCCCTGAAGACGGTGGAAGGAACCAGGCCGTATTTTTTCATGGGGGACAAGAAACTCGGGGTCAATGTCTGGCAGTGGAAGGCATCGGACAATTTCGGGAACGAATTCATCGCAACGGGACCGGACAACATAACTCAGCAGGAAAAACAGGATGTCAAGGTCATGAGTTCCTATACGGACGGCGCATACCGGGTCCTGTTCACGAGGCCTTTAAATACCGGCGACGAGAAACATGCCGTATTCGAGATCGGGAAGTTCATGCCTTTCTCGGTCACCCTGTATGACGGCAGGAACAATGAGGCGGACAAGAAGGGCGCGATCTCCGCATGGTACTATATGATGCTGGAACCCCCGATGCCGATGACCGTGTATGTTTTTCCGCCGATCGTATTCTTGATCTTCTTGGGCATCGGGTTGCTGCTGCATAAAACAGTTGAATAGGGGCCATAATCGATCCTATGTATAAAAAAATATTCATTCCCATCGATAATTCCAAATATTCCCGTTTTTGTACGGACATCGGCGTGTCGCTGGCCGCGCAATTCGGCTCGGAACTGACCGGCAGCCATGTGTACAGCGCGGCGCTGCACGACAGGCGGTTCCGCGACATGGAGGTGGGTCTTCCCGGACATTACCAGGAGGAAGAACGGCTGAAACAATCGAGAAAAGTCCATGATTCCCTGATCGGAGACGGCCTTAAAATGATCTCCGATGCTTATCTCGAATCCTTTAAAAAGGAATGCAGCGATAGCGCCGTGCCTTTCAACTGTAAAATGATGGAGGGAAAGAACTGGTTGGAGCTCGTGAAAGAGGTTCGAGCGAGCGGATACGACCTGGTGATCATGGGAATCCTCGGGCTTGGCGCCATGAACGGGAACCTCATCGGAGGCGTGTGCGAGCGGGTCGTGAGAAAAGTCGAGGCCGACATCCTGGTGGTAAAAAATGACGCCCCTTTTCAGGGGCGAGTGGTTGTCGCGATAGACGGGAGCGACTACTCCTTCGCTGCCTTCAAAAAGGCGCTGGCCCTTTGCAAGCGGTTTCAGCTTACTCTCGAGGCCGTTTCCGTATACGACCCCTATTTCCACCGGCGCGCTTTTCAGGCGCTCGTGGGGGTGCTTTCCGAAGAGGCGGGGAAAATGTTCCGGTTCAAGGAACAGGAAAAACTGCATGACGAGATCATAGACGACGGCCTGGGGAAAATATACCAGGGACATCTCGAGCGCGCGACCGCAATGGGGCGCACCGAAGGCATTGAAGTGAAAAGTACGCTTCTTGCGGGAAAGGCTTATGATGAGATACATAAATACCTGGAAAAAGACACGCCATCTCTTCTCGTCGTAAGCCGCTTCGGCGCACATAAAACCGACGAGCAGGACATCGGCAATACCGCGGAGAACCTTCTCCGCCTCGCGCCGTGTAATCTGCTTATCACCGGCAGTCCTCATGCCGCATAATCGCCCTATGAACGAGCTCCACGTCTTATCCTGGAATGTCACCCGGCGTTGCAATCTCGAATGCACGCACTGCTACCTCCCCGCGACGACACGAAAAGAGCCTCCCGCGCTTTCTTCCTCCGATGAACTTACCACGCAGGAGGCCTTTCAGCTGATCGACCGGATCGCGGCCGTCAATCCCGGGGTCATGCTGATCCTTTCCGGGGGCGAGCCGCTCTTGCGTGAAGACCTCTTTGAGTTATCGACGTATGCATCGGGCAAGGGAATGACGGTTGTTCTGGGTTCCAACGGTCTCCTTATTCGTGACGCGTCAGCCCGCATGATGAAACAGAGCGGGGTGTCCGGGATCAGCATTAGCCTCGATTCCGTCAATCCCGAAATTCACGATGCCGTTCGATCGCATGCGGGCGCGTGGGGAAAGGCGGTTTCGGCGATCGAGATTTGCAAAAAAGAAGGGCTATCCGTCCAAGTCAATACGGTCGTTACCGAAAAAAACCATGACGAGCTGCCGCACTTGATCGACTACGCCCGGAAACTCGGCGCAAAGGTCTTCAGCCCTTTTTTTCTTGTCTGCACCGGCAGGGGAGAAGAGATGACGGATCTCTCGCCCCTGCACTATGAGAGAGTGCTGTCGTCGATTGTCGAAGCGCAAGAGAAATATGCTGATATCATGATACGGACACGGTGCGCTCCCACGGTGAGGCGGATCTTGTACCAAAAAAATCCTGAATCGCGGCTTCTCCTGATGGGTGCGGGACGCTGCCTTGCCGGGCAAACCTATTGTCGGATCACGCCGGAAGGCGACGTTACTCCCTGCCCGTACCTGCCTCTTTCATCAGGCAATATTCGGTTTCAGAATTTCGGCGACATCTGGCAAAATTCCGCGATCTTCAATTCCCTCAGAAATCCCTCACTCAAGGGGAAATGTAAAAAGTGCTCATATCGGCTGCTCTGCGGCGGCTGCAGGGCGAGAGCATACGCAGACCATAACGACTTTCTGGGGGAAGATCAGTGGTGCGATTATTTGCCCCACGGAGAAAAAGTGATAAAACCGCCAACTTTTTACGAGAAAGTGAATGCAGGAGAGCACGCGACACGGACGCCCTTCTGGACCGCAGAAGCGGAAGAGCGCCTGAAAAACGTCCCCTCGTTCGTCCGCACTATGGTGCGAGGCGCCGTGACGCGCTATGCGGTTGAGCATAAATACGAGGAGATCACTCCTCAAGTAATGGACGAAGTGAGGCAAAAGTCGGGAATGGGGGAAATGCATGGACATTGACGGCCTGTTAACGGAACAAGAAATGAGGTTTCTCCTTCGCGCGGCAAAATGGAAAAAACTTTTTCTGGTGTCAAGCGTTGCAACGGTTGTTGTCGCGCTGTCTTTCCTCGTGTACCATGGAGTAGTCGCTCATGACATGAACGGTCTACGGTTCGCCGTCATAATCATTCTTCTGCTCTCGGGCCGCACATACTTGCGGCTTTATAAAAGCGCGGTGATCTTCAGCAAGCTGAAGCCGCCAGTGCGATGAATCAAGAACACAAGACATATTTATAAGGAGAAAACACTATGAAGAACAGAGAAGAATATATCGACCAGTTAGCCGCGCAGTTGAAGGAGTGGTCCGCAAAGATCGACGAGCTTGAGTCCAAGGCGCGAGCGGCCAAGGCCGATGTGAAAACCGGGTATGAAGGCCAGATCAGGCAGCTCAAGGGTCAGCGGGATGCCGCCGCCCAGAAGCTTCAGGAGCTTAAGGGCGCGAGCGCCGATGCCTGGGATATGCTGAAGGCGGGCGCGGAAACGGCATGGGCGGACCTTAAGAGCGCTGTCACTGCAGCGAAGGAGAAATTTAAAAAGCCAGGTAATTAGGGAATTTACTCTGAGCCCGAGTGAACCTAATAGGACTTGCAGTAAGTGCAGGTCGTAATCAAGTTAGCATGGGAATACTGTTGAAGATTTCCCCGTAATCTGCTACAAGTAGAGAGAATGATGTTCTCCGATCAGGTTGCGAGGCAAAGGGGCCATGGCTGATAAAAAGGAAAAAAGTTCTCGTGCCCCCGGCTCGCCGGAAGACGTCGCCGAAAAAAGACGGGAAAAAAGATATGCCGTCTCCGGCGATGTCCAGCAGTACGTCAAGCTGTTGGTAAAGAGCGGCAATGAATTCGTGCCCGCTATCCTCGGCAACTTTAGTCGCAACGGCATTCTCTTCGAATGTCCCGCCTCGTTCAGCCCGGGGGAGCATGCGGAGTGCGTCATAGCGATTTCCTTGCTGCTTTCCCGAGAAATATCATTCGGCATCGAGGTCAGGTACTGCTTCGAGGACCATGGCTCCCATATCACGGGAGCGGCTATTGATACTATTTCAGATGAAACTTGGTTTGATGCTTTTGTTGAAGTGCACGATCTTATCGTGCAGCGTCAAGGCTCCGTGTGACAGCCGCCTGAGGATAAGGGCTTTCTCCGTCCTAAGAGAGCGTATCTCAAATCCGCAAAAAGTCCATTTCGCACCGGCCAAAAAAGTTTTTTCCCCAATTCATCCCCAATAACCTTGCATTTTTCCCGCGATTAATGTACTGTTTTTCAGCATCGGCAACGCCATCGACCCCATCAACTGCGTCGCTTGAAGAGAAAATCGTTTAACATCGCGGAGAAGAACGTGCCGGGAAAAGAACTCGCAGACCATTCGAAAAGCAGCGAAGAACGATGCAGGGTCATTTACGAGAATTCCCCGATCGGCATTGAAATCTACGATGCCGAGGGGGCGCTGACGGATGTGAACAAAGCCTGCATGGAAATATTCGGCATCGACGACGTTTCCGCGGTAAAGGGGTTCAAGCTTTTCGAGGACCCGAACCTGACCGAAGAGCAGAAGCAATCGCTTCGCGCGGGCAGGTCGATTACCCAAGAGGTTGTTTTTGATTTTGAAAAGGTGAGGAGGCAAAACCTCTATCGGACGTCTAAACAGGGGACCATCCATCTCGACCTATTCATATCCCCGCTGCATTCCTCCGGCCGGAAGACGAATTCCGGCTATATCGTTCACGTCCGCGACATAACCAAGCGAAAGCTTGCGGAAGAAATGCTGCGGGAGCAAAAAAGTTTCGCGGAAAACGTCATTGATAATTCCGCGGTGGCCACGTTTGCGCTGGGCCCTGACCACAAGATCGTCCTCTGGAACAAAGCATGCGAAGAGCTGAGCGGGGTCCCCGCCGCAGGAATGGTCGGCACCAGCGACCACTGGAGGCCGTTCTACCCGCGGCAACGGCCGACGCTGGCGGACATCGTTATCGACAAACAACATGGACAGCTCGCTGCGCTCTACAATCAGAGCAGGAGGTCCGAACTCGTTCCGGACGGCATTCACGCCGAAGGCTGGTATGAACACCTGAACGGAAAAGACCGGTACATCGTTTTCGACGCCGCTCCCATCTACGACAGCAAGCACCGGCTGATCGTCGCGGTCGAAACCCTGCAGGATATGACGGAATTCAAACGGGCCGGGGAGGAACTGGAAAAGAAGACCCGGGAACTCGCCAGGTCCAACGCGGAACTCGAGCAATTCGCCCATGTCGCTTCGCACGATCTGAAGGAACCGCTTATGACCATCAGCGGATTCGCTGAAATCCTGGAGGAAAAATATCGCGACCGGATCGATGGCAAAGGTCTGACGTTTCTCTCGTTTATCCTGGCGGGAGCGGACCGTATGAAGCGCCTGATCGACGATCTCTTGTCCTACGCCCGGGTGACCACGAAGGCCAAGGCTTTCGGACCCGTAGACTGCAACGCCGTTCTGGCCGAGGCCCTAACGGGCCTCAAATCCGCCATAGACGAAGGCAACGCGGCGATCACGAGTGACGAGCTTCCGACCGTTTTGGGAGACAAAATGCAACTGGCCCAGCTTTTCCAGAATCTGATCGGCAATGCGCTCAAATACCGGCGCGCCGCCCCCCCGGCAATTCATGTCTCGGCCCGGCAGGTTTCAGAAACAGCGGACCAGGAGCAGGGGGCCGCGGAAAATTCTTCTCTGCGCGGCCTGCGGTCGGGACCGGGGAGGGAATGGCTGTTTACCGTCGCGGACAACGGCATTGGGATCGACCCGCGGCATTTTGACAAGATATTCGAAATCTTTCAGCGACTCCATGCTGATGAGGGAGAATATCAAGGTACGGGCATCGGCCTCGCGATATGCTCTAAAATCGTGGAGCGGCATGGCGGCAGGATCTGGGCCGAGTCCGAGCAGGGCAAGGGCTCCACGTTCCATTTTACGATCAGGTCGGGGTGACAATACCATGATCAAATTTTTTATCAGCTTTTTTGCCGTGCTGCTGGTATCTCTTTTGCCGAATACGTCGAACGCTTACCTCAGCTTGCTCAAAAAGCTCCCGCCCGAGGAACATGGCAATATCCTGATCAATCGCACCTCCGAAAAAAACGGTGTCAAACCCGCGACTTTTTCGCACTGGCTGCATCGGACGAAGTACACCTGCCGGGTCTGCCATTTTGAGCTTGAATTCAACATGCAGGCCAATACGACGCAAATAACCGAGGCCGCGAATAAGGCGGGTAAGTTCTGCGGCACAGCGGGTTGTCACGACGGGAAGGCCGCATTCGGACATGAGAAGCCCCATTGTCAGAAATGCCACAACGGGAACAGGGCGTACGGGAAAGAAAAGTTTTCCCGTCTTTCGAAGCTTCCGAAAACGGAATTCGGAAACGACATCGACTGGGTGGCGGCGTTCCAAAGACGCATGATAACGCCGGTCACGTATATGGTAACGAAAGCTCCGGAAGTGGCGGTCGTGGACGCGTTCAAGGTCGCGGCTGAATGGAACAGCATTCCTCCCGCGGTGTTTCCTCACAAACCGCATACGGATTGGCTCGATTGCAACAATTGCCACCCCGATATCTTCGACATCAAAAAACACGAAAACAAGACCTATTCCATGGTACGGATGATTACGAAACGGGAGTATTGCTGCGTCTGTCACCTTGACGTCGCGTTCCCGATGCAGGACTGCAAGCGTTGCCATAAAGTGAACCGTCAGCCCGAGCAATGACGGCGGCAGCTGCCTGGAAGTCCAATCCCGATTGTGCTGAGCCATCTCTATTATTCTCACATGTCTCAGCCTACAAGCCTAAGTTGTCAATCCGCAATCGAATAATCCCCATCGGATTGCTTGACAAAAGCAGGCCGGGTACTCGCACTGACTAAGGTAGGTGCGCCGCCGGTAGCAGCCTTCTGGTTTGTCCCCTATCCCCGCTGAAAAAGGCCTTGACCGCTGCGGCCTGAAAGTATATACTTCAAAGTGTACACTAAGGAGGCCGCCATGAAGACCGCAACGGCAAAAGAGCTTCGCACCCATGCGTCGGCAATTCTCGAACGCGTCAGAAAGGGCGACGAGGTGGTCATCACGATGCGAGGGAAATCCATCGCCGTCATGAAACCCATGAGCGACATCGATAAACCATTCAGTCCTGTCGGATTCGGCATATGGAAAGGCCGGAAGGAAATGACGGACGTGACGAAGTGGCTCGATGAATGGAGAAAAGAGCGGTATCGGCGATGATCTTCGACACCGACGTGCTGATCTGGTATTTCCGGGGCAACCAAAAAGCAAAGGAGTTCATCTCCGGCGTTTCGTACAGGGACCGGCAGGTGAGCTCCCTTTGCATTATGGAACTGGTGCAGGGCTGCCGGGACCGGCAGGAGCTGCGTGAGGTGAAAGACTTTATACGCGAGAACATCGCGGCTGTCATTCACCCCGATGAATCTATTTCTGAAAAGGCGATTGCGCTGCTCGAAGGGCATGCCTCAGCGGACGGACTGAGGACAATCGATGCGCTTGTGGCGGCTACGGCCCTGCGGGAAGACGACACGCTCGCCACCGCGAATCATAAACACTTTAAAAAAATATCCGGTTTGGAAGTTCGGAAGTTTGTACCGTGAGCTCGCTATCAGTTCCCCGGTAGTACGGGTGTCGCTGGTCGATATCGGCGCTCCTTATGCCATGCTCCTGTCTGAGCGGTTCCTCGGAAGACCGTTTGCTGGCCACCGGGATTCTGTAAGCGATCTCATCGGCGACAGCCTGGAATCTTCAATTGAGGACGTACTG
>JBGPHF010000014.1:0-12970 GCA_041484215.1 Nitrospirota bacterium | reverse complement strand
GAGGTGAAGTTCAAACGCTGCTCTGGAAAAGCTCTTGTTTCTAAAGACCGCCAAAAATACTTTGAGATGATGTAGTTCCATGGTCAGGCCGCCCCCCCCCAGAACGGAACAAAAGTCCTCGTTGATATACGGGTCCTTACCGGTAAAATAGCACAAACAACTCTTCAAGGCAAACGACATATGGAAAGAGTCTTTTCAGCGTTCATTGCCTTAGTCGAATAATCGTGTATCGATGGATTTCCCGTCCTTTTTTTTTTGATTACGTTATAATAAAGGACATGAATAAACGCACCAAAATCATCGCCACCATCGGTCCTGCGTCAAGCTCGCCCGCGATCATCGCGAAGCTCATCCGCGCGGGCATGGACGCGGCACGGTTGAACTTTTCACACGGCGAACGGGAGGACCATGTCAGGCGCATCCGTCTCATCCGGAGCGAGGCCGCGAAAGCGGGAAAACAGATCGCGATCATCCAGGACCTGCAGGGCCCGAAGCTGCGCGTCGGTATCATGCAGCATGACGCGGTAACCTTGAAGCGCGGCGAATCGCTTATCGTCTCGGCAAGGAACGTAGTGGGAACGAGCAGCAGGATCTCCATCACCTACCCCCGTCTCGCGAAAGACCTGAGAATCGGGGACGTCATCCTTCTGGATGACGGCAAGCTTAAGCTTCAGGTCATGGGGAAAAATGCCCAGGGGCTCCGGTGTAAGATCGTCTGCGGCGGCGTTTTGTCCAGCCACAAAGGTGTGAACCTCCCAGGCGCCCGCCTCTCGCTCCCCTCGCTCTCGGATAAGGATAAGGAAGATCTGCTGTTCGGCATTGAGCAGGAAGTCGACTATATCGCCCTCTCGTTCGTCCGTTCGGCAGAGGACATAAAACGCACGCGTCACTTCATCAGCGCGCTCGGAGCGGACACGCCGATCATCGCCAAGATCGAGAAACCCGAGGCCATTGATAATCTTGCCGGGATCATCGCGGCCGCGGACGGCATCATGGTTGCACGGGGAGACCTCGGCGTCGAGATGTCTCCCGAGCAGGTGCCGCTCCTTCAGAAAAGGATCATCAGTGCCTGTAATCTGGCCGAAAAACCCGTTATCACGGCAACGCAGATGCTTGAAAGCATGATCGAGAGCCCCCAGCCCACGCGCGCAGAGGCCTCGGACGTGGCAAACGCCATCCTGGACGGCACCGACTGCGTCATGCTCTCGGGAGAGACCGCCATGGGCAGATATCCCGTCCAGTCCGTGGAAGTCATGTCCAGGATCGCCGTGCAGACGGAAACGTCTCTCTCCCCTATTCCGCCGGACGTGCATATCTCCGGCACGGGTGAAAGCGTGGCCCACGCGGCCTGCCGCGCCGCCGAAGAACAGTGCGCCAAAGCAATCATTACGTTCACCCAGTCGGGATCCACCGCCCTCTTGGTTTCAAAGCACCGTCCCCGGGCCGCCGTCATCGCCGCAACGCCGTTTTATAAAATCAGCAGACGGCTTTCGCTTTACTGGGGCGTGACGCCGATCATCCTCAAAGTCAGGCGTACGACGGACGACATGATCGCGGGCGTGGAGCGGGCCATGCTGCGCCGGAAGCTCGTGAAACCCGGCGACCTGATCGTCATAACCGCCGGCGTTCCCGTTGGCGTAGCCGGCAGCACCAATTTAATGAAGATCCATCACGTGGGAGAGGTCCGAAGCCTGGAAAAAAAATAAGTTTTTCGGAAGTTGCAGTTTCTCATAATAAGACTTTAGCTTTTCCTTTTCGAGATTATTCTCTTTTTTTTGCATTCAAACGCGCGTGGGTGTTATAATAACAAACGTATGGAAAAAATTTCCACTACCTGTCCTTACTGCGGCTGCGGCTGCGGGCTGTACCTCCATGTAGAGAACAATCTCATCACCGGCGTCTCGCCCAACAGGATGCATCCCGTCAATCACGGCACGCTCTGCGTCAAAGGCTGGAACTGCCACGAATTCGTCCAACACCCCGAACGTTTGCAGTACCCCCTTCTGCGCGACGGCAGCGCCTTCCGGCGCGTCTCCTGGGATGAGGCGCTCGGAGTTACCGCGGCGAAACTGACCGAGATAAAAAATAAATACGGTCCTGATGCTATCGGCATCCTCGGCTCCGCGAAGTGCACGAACGAAGAGAATTTCGTGCTCATGAAGTTCGCCCGGGCGGCGATCGGCACAAACAACGTGGACCACTGCGCCCGGCTCTGCCATTCCTCCACCGTGGGCGGTTTGGCCGCCGCCTTCGGCTCCGGCGCCATGACGAACTCGATCGACGAAATCAAGGACGCCCGCGCCCTCTTCGTGATCGGCTCGAACACCACGGAACAGCACCCCATGATCGGCATGCACATGCTCGAAGCAAAGGACCGCGGCGCGACATTGATCGTCGCCGACCCCCGGCGCACCCAGATCGCGAAGTTCAGCCACCTGCACCTTCGCCAGAAAAGCGGCACGGACGTGGCGCTCCTGAACGCCATGATGCAAGTGATCATCACCGAGGGGCTCGTGGACGTCTCCTTTATCCGCCAGAGGACGGAGAACTTCGACGCCTTCCAGCAGCGCGTCCTAGCTTATACGCCCGAAGTCGCGGAAAAAATTACGTCGGTGCCCGCCGGAGACATCCGCAAAGCGGCCCGGCTCTACGCTTCGGAAAAGCGTTCCATGCTCTTCTACTCCATGGGCATCACGCAGCATATCACCGGAGTGGACAATGTGCGCTCCTGCGCCAACCTCGTGATGCTGACGGCCCATATCGGCCAGCCCATGACGGGCTTGAACCCGCTCCGAGGCCAGAACAACGTGCAGGGGGCCTGCGATGTCGGCGCTTTGCCCGACGTCTATTCCGGGTATCAAAAGGTCGCCGACCCCGCGGCTCGGAGAAAATTCGAGCTCGCCTGGTCCCGGCCCATGCCGGACAATCCGGGGCTCACGCTCACGGAACTGATTGACGGCGCTCACACGGGAAAAATACGCGCCCTGTACATCATGGGCGAGAACCCCGTGATCTCGGACCCCGACTCGACCCATGTGAGAGAGGCGCTTTCCAAACTCGAATTCCTCGCGGTCCAGGACATTTTCCCCTCGGATACTGCCGAATACGCTAACGTTATCCTGCCGGCCGCGAGCTTCGCGGAAAAGGACGGCACCTATACGAACACCGAGCGGAGGGTGCAGAAGATCAGAAAAGCCGTGCTTCCTCCCGGAGAAGCAAAGCCCGATTACGAGATCATCGCGGGCCTTGCGAAGCTCATGGGCTATCCCATGGACTACCGCGCGGCGCATGAGATCATGGAAGAGATCGCCATCCTGACGCCTTCGTACGGGGGCGTGCTTCACCACCGCCTCGATGCCGGCTTCGGGCTCCAGTGGCCCTGCCCGGACATGGACCATCCCGGGACCCCGTATCTGCACCGGAAGAAATTCACTCGCGGCATGGGCGCGTTCATTCCCGTAGAATTCATCCCGCCTGCCGAGCCCACGGACAGCGAATATCCGTTTATCCTAACCACGGGGCGAAGCTATTTTCATTACCACACAGGGACCATGTGCCGCCGCACCGTCACCCTCGAACGGGAGGAGCCCGAATGCCTGGTCGAGATCAACCCTGCGGACGCAAGGCGGCTTGAACTGCGCTCAGGAGAACCCGTGCGCATCAGCTCGAGACGAGGCAGCATCGAGGTAAAGGCGAACATTACCGCTGTTGTGCCTGAAGGGATCGTTTTTCTGCCTTTCCATTTTCGGGAGGCGGCCGCGAACCTGCTCACCGTGAACGCCGTGGACCCGAACGCCAAGATACCGGAGTTTAAAGTGTGCGCCGTGGCCATAGAGCCGGTGAAGCGCAAGCCCGGCACGAGACAGACGCCGGGAATTACCTACAAGGAAGGCATGAAGATCGGGCTCGATCTGTATATTCCGCCTGAAGAAATGTAAAAACAACTATTTGGGTAGCTGGATTTTTAAAACCTTATGGCAGAACAGTATATTCTCAATAAAAACCACCTTTCCTTCTGGCTCCGCAAGCTCAAGAGTTCCCGTGAGCTGATCGCGCCGATGCGTGACGTATCGGGGGACATCGTGCTCTCGGAACTATCGCGCATGCACGAGACCGCTCTCGACGGCCCCGCGCTCATGCCCTCGCCCAAGGAGTATATGCTGCCGCAGATGGAGCAGCTTTTCTGCTGGTCCGAAGAAGGCCTCGAAGAAGCGATCAGAAATAAACCGCGCGTCCTCTTCGGCATCAGGCCCTGCGATATTTCGGCCCTCAGTATCCTGGATGTATTCTACCTGGGGAAAAACAAGGACGCCTACTACGAAGCGCGGAGAAAGAATACCGTCACCATCAGCATTGCCTGCAACCGGCCCGACCCGACCTGTTTCTGTCTCGGCCTCGGCACCGGGCCGTTTTTGAAAACCGGGTTCGATTTGCAATTAACCGACCTGGGCGACCGTTTCCTCGTGGAAACGGGCTCAGAGACCGGCGCGGCCCTGGTCCAGGAGGTCCCGCACATATTTACCGTGCCCAAGCCTGCTGATTCCGAAGACCTGTACGAGACCCGGCTCGGGGCCCAGAGCAGTTTCGAAAAGAGGGTCAACCTGGAGCAGGTTCGAAAACGCATCCTCTCCGGCGCGGTGAAGGACTCTCTCTGGGAATGGGTTGCCGACCGCTGTTTCGAATGCGGCGGCTGCGTGTATAACTGTCCGGTCTGCACCTGCTTCAACGTGCTCGACCGGCCCCACGCTCCCGACTCCGGAAAAAGGATGCGAATCTGGGACACCTGCATGTTCAAGGGCTTCACGCGCATGGCCGGAGGCGCGGTGCCCGCCAAGGACAAGATGCTCCGCACCAAGCGTTGGTTCCATCACAAACTCATTCACTGGCCCGACCAGTTCGGCGCTTTCGGGTGCGTGGGCTGCGGCCGCTGCGCCATCTCGTGCCCCGGAAAGATCGACATGGCCACGGTGGCACTTAAGATTAAGGGAACGGATCAGGGGGAAGAGAAATAGAACATTATGGCAACAGACAATATCTATCTGCCCGTTAAAACGAAGATCGAGGACGTACAGGAGCTCGCCAGGGACGTGAAGCTCTTCTCGATCGTCCTGCCCGGGGGCTTTGCCTATCAGGCCGGCCAGTTCGTCATGGTCTCCGTGCTCGGCGCAGGAGAGGTGCCGATCTCGATCACGTCCACCCCGGGTGTCAGCAAATGCCTTGAGCTGTGCGTGCGCGCCGTCGGCCACGTATCCTCGGCCATAAACAGGCTCAAGGCGGGAGACGATATCCTGGTCCGGGGGCCTTACGGCAGACCGTTTCCGATCAACGGCTGCCGGGACACGCTTTTCATAACGGGCGGGATAGGCATCGTTCCACTGCGCCCGCTGATCCACCAGGTCGTGAATGCCCGCGAGCGATCTCCGAAAAAAGGGACCGTTGCCGTGGTCCACGGCTCCCGAAACCCGTCGGAAGTGCTGTTCATGGAAGAAGTGTCCGCCTGGATGGATAAAGGCGTCAATGTGGTTTTGACCGTGGATGCCTGCGATATCGAATCATGGAAGGGCTGCACCGGGCTCGTTACCGAGCACTTCGGGAAGGCGGGGGTCGATTTCAAGGACTGCACTGCCTACCTCTGCGGCCCCCACGTCATGATCCAGGCGGCCATGCGCGACCTGTCGCTCATGGGCGTGCCGGACGACCGGATCATTACCACGCTCGAAGCGCATATGAAGTGCGGCGTCGGGAAGTGCGGCCACTGCTACTGCGGCGGAAAGCTTATCTGCGAGGAAGGCCCGGTTTTTTCCCTTGAGGAGATCAAGAAGTATAACATCAAGCCGGGCGTGGATAGCCTGGCGTACGACTAATTACTCTTCGCTGTAGTTCGGATTCGCCGGCTTGCCGTTTTTCTCAAGAAACTCGTGGCTGAAGGCGGGAATCACGCCTTTTTGCCCATTCTGGGGATGGATCATGAAACGGTAGGACACGAGCTGACCCACGCTTTCCATCATGTGGTCCCAGCCCTTTTTAAACAGCGTGCACTCATTATTAAAACACACCCACAGATAGGGCGATTCCCAGTCCAGGTGGCGCGAGTCCATCTGCTCCATCGTCGCTTTGCAATGCGGGCAGGCCGGGGCTTCGGTGATCTTCCAATTCGTCGTATCCATCATAGCAACCTCCACTTCATAAGATGACATTATACGAAGCGCAGTACGCATTTGCAAGTGCGAAATACACTATTGCTCGGCGCAAAAAAAACCCGCTCAGGTACGAGCGGGCCGGAAAACTCTGGCTTTCACGCAATTACTTGCGCTCCTAATTTGAAAAGACGCTATCTTACTCAGTTCTTTTCAGGGCTGAGACCGATGACGGGACCCTCGACGGAAGGCCTTGCAGGACTGTCGGAATAGAATTCATCTTATTGATCAGTACGATGGAGAGCACGAACCGTGGTCCCTCTTCCCTTCTGACCATCTGGTAAAAATCGCATTTTTCACAATTATGATATTTATGCGCGAAGGTCCCCTGTTCCCGCCCTCCGCACAATGTCCCCGCCACGACCCAGCAGGCGCGGCCCGCGTGCTTGCCGCCGTGGTTGCCGTGCAGTCTTGCCTCGACGGTTGTCGGGCATACGCCTAAGTCCTTATTCCTTCCACCCGGCTCCCTGCCACATTGTTTGAACTCCCAACAATTCAGTTTAGCCATGCATCCCTCCCAAAGTCATTTAACATCATCGTGGATGCAGTATACGAAAAACAAAACTGACTGTCAAGTTTTTTAAGTAATACCAAATAAATTTGTTTTTATCCTTCGTACGCTGGTAAACCGCTGTCTAGAAGGTCAGTCGATCTCCCGACGCACCGGCGGTTTCACGGGAAGCGAGACGCCCGCCTGCGAGTCCGGCTTTGCCATTCCGAAGGCGACGACGTGCGCCCTTCGCTCGCCGGGCTTCAATACCTGACGGTTCCAGACCAGGGCCATTACCCTGTTGTTCCAACTGCTGAGCGGTTTTTTTTCATTCACTTTGAAAAAGCCGAATTCATTCGCGAAATAAACGTAATCGGGCTGCTCAGAAAGCCACTCGACAAAATCAGCGTAACCGGTGAACGCGCCGGTTTCGTTGATGACGTCGTTGCCGATGTCCCAATATCCCGCATAGCTGTGCTGCGAGGGGTTCACATAACCTTCATACTTGTAGAGCGCGCCGTCGGTCCATCCGATGTTCCCCGCAGAGCCTCGGAAGAAGTCTCCGACCCAGGGCTCGTCTCCCAGTTCGTACATATAGGTAAGGGGCGCATTGCCCGGATTCATGAACTCCACTTTCAGGAGGATATAATCTTCTCCCAGTTTTTTCTGGATGGTTCTTTTCATCAATAAACTTACAGGGACGCCTCGCGCCATCGTGTTTAATTCATGGCTGCTTTCGATGGCCACTTCCGAAGACGTGGACTTAAGCACCTTGCTTCCCAGGTATTTCCATTCCTCGGGTCCGTAAACCTTGTCGTTTCCGCCAATAGTGGTGCCTTCATTCAGGGAACACCAGATGTGGTTCCAGCGTTTCCCGTCATAATAGGCCATTCCGGTATTATTATTGCTGGTTTCCGTTGTCCGCTGAACGTCGCCCAAAGGAAGGTCGCCCCCGATGAAGACCCCCTGAGGAGTGCCGGCGTCGTTCGCATAGCGCGCAAGAACTACGAGAAATTCCGTTCCGTCGTTCCGATACTCCTTAATGACACCGTCCCCTTCCCGATCATTCCACGTGGTTTCGATATTTCCCATTCCGATCCCGGCTTCGGCCTGGGCTAAAAAGTTATAAACGCAACTGATATCGAACATGCGTTCTACCCGTGAATTCTCATCGGTCCGCGCATGGTTCGTGATCTCCAGGGAGCCATCGGGCTGCCGCAGAAAATACAGTACCGCGTTCGTGGACGTAAGATGAAAGATGCTCCTAGCTGCCACAGCGCCCAGAAGACAGGTCAGAAGGAACCCCGCCAGCAGGCCCGAGGCAAGAACAGCCCACTTTTTCATCCTGCGTCTGTGATATCGCGCATGCCTGCCTGTCTTCTGTTCATGGGAATTTGTCATGCTAGTTTTCTCCTGACACTTCACGCGTTCTCGAACGTGTAATCCACTTTGACTTTCATGTCTTTTCTGAGCGAATGGTACACGGAACAATATTTTTCATGCGAAAGCGAGATTGCGCGCTCGATTTTCTTGGGCGTGAGCCCCGATCCCGTAACGGCGATAATCATCTCGATAGACGTATAGTACTGGGGCGGCGTGGGGTTTCGCTCTCCCATGATGTCCATTTTATACGTCTTTATTTCGCACTTCATCTTCTTGAGGAACGATACCATGTCTATTCCCATACAGCCGGCAACGGAAAGGAGCAGCGACTCGGTGGGTGAACAACCCCACTGCTGCTGGGCGTCGAATTCCACTTCGTACCCGCGGTTGGTGCGTCCGATGAAGATAAGGTCTTTGTCCCAGGTGAGCGTCGCTTTGTTCACTTGGGAGATCTTTGACTTGTATGCGTCCAGCGATCCTTCGAGCTCGTGCATTTCCTTCTCTTCAGACATAGTCACCCCTATTTATTTGTCTTTGAATTTTTGTTTAAGGTGCTCCCGCAGGAAATACGGCTGTATGAATATTAATTGGGAGCGGCCCTCGTGTCAACAAAAAAACAGGGTCGATGGGGTGTTTAACGGGAGAAGCGAGGAGAGCGGCTTCTTGACATCCAGGCGGGTGATGTTCTATCATAGCACTATGATAGAATTATTGAGCCTCCTCACCGGTTTAGGATTCAGCCTTTTTGTCTATGTCAGGTCCATCAAAAAAGCAGAGCTCGCTCCGCTGAAAAAAGCGACCTATTTTATTCTTTCGCTCATCGGCATTACAGGTACGATTTTCCTCTTCGGCGTCCTTGTTGCCGATAAATTACGATCTCTTAGACTCCCCTGACCCCCGTCATAGCCGATCGCGGTCAGCGCCTCGCGCGCCATCCCGGACGTATGACGCGCATCCTGCGGGCAGGATTCCAGGGCCGTCCGCGACGCTTAAAATTTGGCGGTCAGACCCGCCTCCGTCAAAGGACTCTCGGGAATCCGGTTGACTTTAACCCTCAGGGCAAGGTACTATAACGCAAGCACAAGCAATGCTGTAATACAGTCGAACTGGCCATAAAGACTTGCCGCCATTTTATTTCAGCTTGCAGGGCGTTAATCTCTCTTCCGAGTATCAGGAGCCGCAAAGTTCTCATGAAATCGATTCAGGCCTTTTTCGAGTCTGTCAAAACCTGGGAGTTCCGCTACTTAGCTTTCATAGCTGCGGTTTTTTTCACAACCGGATTTTTAAGCGGTTGGTTCAACCGGGGCTGGTTCACGAAGATGGACCTGCCGCCGGTCAAGGAAATTCGGCTCGGCGGCTATGAATTCATCAATCCCCTGCTCGAATGCGAGCCCGCGCGGGACCCTATCGGCAAGGAACTCGCGCCGTTCCAGTATAAAGTGCAAGAGCTCATCGATGACGTGAAAAAACGGGATTGGGCCACCCACGTATCCGTATACTTCCGAGAAATGAACAACGGCCTGGCGTTCAGCATCGAGGGACAGGAAAAATTTACCCCGGCAAGCCTGCTCAAAGTGCCCCTCTTGATAGCGTATTTAAAAGGATCGGAATCGAATCCATCTCTGCTCAAAGCAACCGTAAAATTCGACGGGCTCCCGGACATGAACGCGGCGCAGACGATCAAACCTGCCCTGCCCATGGAGCGTGGAAAAGCATACTCCGTCGAGGACCTGCTCTTCCGCGCAATCGCCTACTCTGACAACAATGCATACTTTCTGCTTTATGCCAACATGAACTCCACGATCCTCCATCGGGTATATTCCGATCTGGGCCTCGAAGTGCCCAAGGTGAGGAACCGTGAAGATTACATGTCCGTTGTCGAGTACGCTTCTTTTTTCCGGATGTTGTATAACGCTTCGTATTTGAACAAGGAGACTTCGGAAAAGGCCCTGGCGATTTTGTCAGAGGTCGACTTCAAGCAAGGACTGGTGGCAGGCGTCGCACCAGGCACCGTCGTGGCGCACAAGTTCGGAGAAAAAATGTATGGTCCCTCGGGGGAAGTCAAACAAATGCACGATTGCGGCATTGTGTACTACCCGCGCCACCCGTATCTGCTCTGCGTGATGAGCAGGGGCCGTTCCTTCGAATATCTGGATGATACGATCAGAGAAATATCGAGCCTCGTCTATAGCGAAGTTGACAGACAGCACGCAGGACACTGACCTCTCAGGCGGTCGAACGTCCGTTACGATTTGCGAAGCAAGAGCGCGGTCTTGACCCGCTTCAGCCGGTAAAAAGATTCCCGCTCACGCTCGCCAAGGTACTGGGTGATGGTTTTGATCCCGAACTTCAACCCCGGAAGCACCAGCTCCTCGAGCACTTTGATCCTCCGTGTGGTCCGCACTATCTCATCTCCGAGCCGTTTGAGCTTGTTTTCATACTTCGCGAGATGGAGCATGGATTCCAACAGTTTTTCAAAAAGATTCGTTCCTTCTTCGAGGTGCGGCGTGGTGCCGTATTCGTTGTATCCCCGCTTGTCCGCGTCTCTGACCGGCGCGTCATGAAAAACGATGTCCTTGTACCGAAGCCCCCAGATGCTCTTCTCGATCACGTCGATCCTGAAATCCCGCTCCGTGGCCACGGTGATAGACTCTATCGTGTCCTTTCCTTCATGCCCCAGGGACAGGGCAAGTTCACGGAGCGCCTTGCCGTAGGACTGCCGGATGTCTTCCCGGGACCGGAGAAAAGGAAGGGTCGCGGCGAGGAACTCCTTGATCAGTGCCTGCTTTCGTGCTTTGAGAATGCCGATACTGTTCAGCACAGAGCGGGCCTTGTCCTTGAGCAGAAGTAGGTTTGTGCGGGTTGGATGAATCATAAAACCTCGGCCAAGTCAAAATCCACCACAGTGGACACAGAGAAATCTTATTAAAGATTTATTAATGCTCCGTCTTTACTCTGTGGTCTCTGTGGTTAAGCTCTGATCATCTAATTTTTTTGCCTTACTCCATCGCTATCTCCGGCCTCAGTTTCTTCATCACCATAATCATGCACCCTGCGACCACGACTACGGCCACGAGCAGTCCTCCGGTCGCCGCGATATTGTTTAAAAGCGCGGGGTTCACGAGCAGAATCAGGCCGAGAAAAAACATCATGAGTCCGGACAGCAGCTTTAACTGCCGTCCCTGCCATTCGGTGAGTTTCCTTGCCCCCAGGGTGATGGTGATGACAATCACGATAATCGCCAGGGGAATGACGTACACGATATTGTAGAACATGAGATACAGATAGTACTGAAGCGTCGTGAGCTTATGGAGCGTGAGCGCGCGAGTGTACACCATGGGAAACCCGACGGTACAGAGCAGTTCATACGCATTCGCGAACACGGCAAGGACCACGGTGCCCGCAATCGTTGTGGTGAGGCTCGACGATTTCAGCAGATTTCTCATCCGCTCGAAAAGCTTCGGCTTCGCCTTTTCCGGAATCATGAGTGAAATTCCTTTCTTAAAGAAAAAGAAGTCCTTGATGTTGATCAAAGCCACTGCAAGGGCTACGAGGCCCGCCGTCACGGTGATCGCCGTAAGCTGGCCGATGATGAGAAAAATATTGAGCCACGCGGCCATGAACAGAAAATAGATGAACGCGGAAAAGAAGACAAAGATGCCGCCGATAAAGAGCATCTTTGTCCGGGAATGGGCATGGATCAGCATGCTGAGCAGAAAAAGCAGTACAAAGAACGCGCAGGGGTTGAAGCTGTCGAGCGCACCGATGACCACCGTAAGGAGGGGAAGCGAGACCTTCGCCGGATCCAGCTCGCCAAGGAGGGGGACCTTCACGACCGACTGGACCTCCTGCGCCTGTTGGACGGACGGCCCTGCGTTGGACGCTAGGGCATCGATGCATCCCTGCTTAACGCATAAGGCGACAGCGTCTTCGATGCCCTTCCCTGTCTGCTCGTTATAGCCGATGAACAGCTTCTTTCCGATGACGGTTCCCGGGACGCCGGCGCGCTGCACGCCCGCAGACCGGATGACCTGTGAAAAAAGCGCCGCGTTTTTTTTGTCGTGCCAGACTTCGAATTTTTTGACCACGAGCGTCGGATATTTTTTCCTGAGTATCTCCAGAAAAACCTTTTCTTCGGCGCAGTGCGGGCACCCCTGGCCTTCGAACAGGTAAAGCACGGCTCCCTGGTTTATCGAAGGAGCATTCTGCGCCATAGCTCCCGGAACAAGGGAGAGCGTCAACAGGGCAATAGCCGGAGCAATTCTCGCAATTGAACGCTGTAATCTTTTTAAAATAAATTTCATGCTCTTTGTTTTACCTCCAGAGAAAATTTTTTCATCAGCCCCAGCCCCGCGTCAAGGGTCTCAAAAACCGTGCGCCTGGTCATGCCCTGTCCCACGAAGTCCTTCTCAAAGGCATCGGCGAAGTCGAGCATCAGGATGTCGGCCTTGGTCATGCCGTCTCTCCCGACGATGGCCTCGAGCCTGCGGAGGTCCCTGCCCTTGGCATAGTATTTATAAAGATGGTTCGAAACCGTGCGGTGGTCCGCCCGGGTGTGGCCTTCCCCGATGCCCTTCTGCATCAGCCGGGACAGGCTCGGGAGCACGTCAATGGGCGGAAAAATCCCTTTTTGATGCAGCTCCCGCGAGAGCACAATCTGTCCCTCGGTGATGTAGCCCGTCAAGTCCGGGATGGGATGCGTAATATCGTCCTCCGGCATGGTCACCACGGGAAGCATGGTGACCGAGCCCTCGAGCCCGTAGATCCGGCCTGCCCGTTCATAGAGCGACGCGAGGTCCGAGTACATGTACCCGGGATAGCCGCGTCTCCCGGGGAGTTCCTCGCGTGCCGTGGATATCTCACGAAGCGCATCGCAGTAATTCGTCATGTCCGTGATGAT
>JBGPHF010000013.1:0-12974 GCA_041484215.1 Nitrospirota bacterium | reverse complement strand
TTAACCACTTTCATTATCTCTTCCAGCGGCTTCCTGCTTCTCGACGGAGGGTCTTCATCGGGCACGCCGATCGGCAGGAGCGCTGCGATGAACTTTTCTTTCTCATAGCCCAAGAGCTCTTCGAACGCCTCCTGAGCCACGGGCGGGCCGGTCATCCAGCAAGAGCCGTAACCTAACGCGTGAGCGGCGAGCAATATGTGTTCGATCGCAGCCGAGACGCTCTGGAGGCCCGGCGAGGGCCGGAGCCGTTTGATATCCTCCGCTGAATATCCCATCTTCGCCAGAAGCCTATCCGTGCCCGCGTCGTACGCTTCCATGCAAACAGCGATCACGACCGGGGCGTTCTCGAAGAAGGTGTAGTAGTTGCTCTTGTACGCGGCGAGGCGCTGGGCCTGCTTTTCACTCTCGGCAAAAGGGACCATCCTGTCGATCATCTCGCGGACAGCTTCTGCCATCCTTCTCAGGACTTCACGGTCCTTGATGACAATGAACTTCCAGGGCTGGGTGTTGTTCGCACTCGGCGCAAGCCTACCTGCATCGAGGATCTTGGTGATGAGCTCGTCAGGCACCGGCGTTTGTTTGAACCGACGGATGCTTTTCCTGCCTTTGATTGCGTCGAAGAGATCCATAGGTTAAAACAGGCACGAAATCACAAGCACCAAATCCTAAATACGCTCTAAGCACCAGTCATCAAATCCCAAACATTTCGGAAATTGGCTATTGGATATTGAGATTTATTTCGGGTTTAGGATTTGTTATTTGAAATTTGTCCTAATTTACGCCATACCCGCCAGGTCCCGGATCAGCTTCTCCGAGTCCTTCCACCCCAGACACGGATCGGTAATGGACTTGCCGTACACGTTCTCCGAGACCTTCTGGCTGCCTTCCTCGATGAAGCTCTCGATCATGAAGCCCTTGACCATCTTGCGGAGGACCTCGGAGTGCTCGCGGCTCCGCATCACCTCTTTCGCGATGCGCGGCTGGTCCTTGTACTGTTTGTTCGAGTTCGCGTGGTTCGTGTCCACGATGATCGCCGGATTGGCGAAGCCTCTTTCCTTGTAGGCCTTCGCTACCCTGATAAGGTCCTCGTAATGATAGTTGGGAATGCTCTGGCCGAACTGGTTCACCGCGCCGCGCAAAATACAGTGCGTGAGCGGATTGCCCGCGGTCTTTACCTCCCAGCCGTTGTAGCTGAAAACGTGGGACGCCTGGGCCGCGTGCACCGCGTTGAACATCACGTCATAGTCGCCGGAGGTGGGATTCTTCATGCCCACGGGGATGTCGAGGCCGCTGCACGTAAGGCGGTGCTGCTGGTTCTCCACCGAGCGCGCGCCCACGGCGACATAGGAGAGCACGTCTTCGAGGTAGGCGTAGTTGTTGGGGTAGAGCATTTCGTCGGCAGCGGGAAGATACGATTCCCTGAGCGCTCGGATATGCATGTTCCTGATCGCCTTGATGCCTTCGACGATGTTCGGCTCCTCCTGGGGGTTCGGCTGGTGGGCCATGCCCTTGTACCCGATCCCGGTGGTGCGCGGTTTATTGGTGTAGATCCGCGGGACCATGACGATCTTGTCCTTTACCTCGTCCTGGATCTTCGCGAGCCGAGAAATATACTCGCATACCGCGTCCTCGTCGTGGGCCGAGCAGGGCCCGATGACGAGCACGAGCTTGTCCACCGCGCCGGTAAAGACGCCGAGAATCTCCTTGTCCTTCTCCTTCTTGATCTTCTTCAGCTCAACGGAGAGCGGGAGCTTCTCGATGATCTCCTTCGCCTTCGGTATCTGACGGACGTAATCGAAACTCATAAGTTTTTCAAAGCCTCCTTCTCACGGCGAGGGCATCCTTCGCGGTGAGCAGCATGCAGTATAAAAGCCGGTAAAAACGAAGTCAAGCCGAAAAATCATTTCCCGCGGGGAAAAGCGCCGCTGTAATTTAAAAAACCTCTGGTCTTTTTCGTCTTAATATTGTATAAAAGGCTTGCCATGGCAAAGAAACAGCTCCCGGTAAAAGGAAGATCGAGAGGCAAGGGCAGTCGCTTCGACCGTCTCGTCGGCATCGGCATCATCGTCGCCGTCGTTGTGATAGCGCTGATCCTGTGGGGCCCGCTCCGCACGATGCGCCGCGTCAGCGGGGAAAAACCCGTTGCGCAGCAGGCGAAAAAACCCTTTGCGCAGAAACCGGACGAGAAGGCGGAAGCTCCCGAAAAAACCGGAAAACCGACAAAGAAGCCCGCGAAAGACCGGAGTGCGGCCCAGACGCTGAAACCTTCGGCCAGAACAATCCTCGTTGCCATCGTGATCGACGACCTGGGGCAGGACCTCAAACCCGCGCAGGAACTCTTGGCCCTTCCGGCCAGGATCACCTATGCGGTCCTTCCCGGGCTGGCGCAGTCCAAAAAGGTTGCTGAGCTGGCGCGCCAAAACAAGCGCGAGCTCCTGCTCCACCTTCCCATGGAACCGAAAAACAGGAGCATGAAAGCCTCACCCGGGACCCTCCGCTCGGACATGACACCCATGGACTTTTTGACCACGCTCAGCGACGATGTCGCTTCCGTGCCCGGCGCCGTCGGCGTAAACAACCACGAAGGCTCGGCGCTCACGGAAAACCGGGAAGCGATGAAGTTCCTCATGGCCGAGCTCAAGGCCCGCGAGCTTCTCTTCCTCGACAGCCTCACCAGTCCCCGGAGCATCGCGTTTGCCACGGCAAAGGAGTTCGGCCTCAAGGCGGCGAAGCGCGACGTGTTCTTAGACAACGAGGGGGACAACGCGGACTATATCGCCAAGCAGTTGGAGGAACTCGCCCGCGTTGCGAAAGAGCGCGGCCGCGCCATCGGCATCGGCCACCCGCACCCGGCCACGATCGCCGCGCTCCGTAAATGGCTTCCGATGGCCTCGCAGCAGGGCATCGAGATCGTGTCGGTGTCGAGATTGATGCAGTAATAAATTAGAAATCCTAAGCTCTAAATTCTAAACAATATCGAATAATCAAATATTCAAACTTTCGACATTCGAGTTTATTTAGGATTTCGAGTTTAGTATTTGGTGCTTGCTTCTCACTATGCTCACCCTCGGAATAGAAACATCCTGCGACGAAACCGCCGCGGCCGTCCTGCGGGACCAGGCGGTCCTCTCCAACATCGTTTCCTCGCAAATCGACCTTCATAAAAAATACGGCGGCGTGGTGCCCGAACTGGCCTCCCGCGAGCATCTCAGAAACCTCATGCCGGTCATCCGCGAGGCGCTCGGAGCGGCGAAGGTTTCGCTTCCGGACATCGACCTCGTTGCCGTCACCTATGCGCCGGGCCTTATCGGCGCACTGCTCGTGGGCGTGTCCGCGGCAAAGGCCATCGCCTACGCCCGGGGAATCCCCTTCATCGGCGTTCATCACGGCGAAGGGCACATCCTGGCCGCGCACTTAGAGCACGCGGACATCGGCTATCCTTACATCGCGCTGCTGGTGTCCGGCGGCCATACGGCGCTCTACCATGTGCGGGGGCTGGGTGCATACCGGATGCTGGGCCAGACCAGGGATGACGCCGCCGGCGAAGCCTATGACAAAGTCGCGAAGCTCCTCGGACTTGAATATCCCGGCGGTCCGGTGCTCGACCGTCTGGCAAAGGAAGGAAATCCCGCTGCCATAAAATTCCCGCGCGGTTTTCGGGAAGGGTATGACTTCAGCTTCAGCGGCCTTAAAACGGCCGTGCGGAATCACGTCTCTCTTTTTACGAGCAAGGATGCGGGAGTCGATCCGCGCGCACACGTCGCCGACGTGGCCGCCGGCTTTCAGGCCTCGGTCATCGATACCCTTGTTGAGAAAACCCTGCAGGCGACGGTGGAGACAAACACCCAAACGCTCGTTGTGGCGGGTGGAGTGGCGGCGAACAGTCTACTCAGGAAACGCATGCAGGAAGAAGCGGAGAAACGGGGCATCACGCTGTATCTGCCGGGCAAGGAACTTTGTATCGACAACGCGGCCATGATAGCGCTCGCGGGATACCTCCACTACCGGCAGGGGGACCGCTCGAGCTGGGACCTGAATCCCCGGCCCGCCATGCCATTGTAAGGTCATGGCTTCCGGTGGGCGCAGCAGTTCCAAATCTCCTGCGGAAAGATAACGCTTCCCGTGCCGGGGACCGCGGGAATTTCCAAACCCGTATTCAAATCGATGTCGTGGCGCAAATACGCTTTATACGCCAGCTGACTGCAATAGAAAGCCTCCTCGGTTTTCGAATCGAGGAAATTGAGGTTGTACGGCTTTCTCGTTTCCGCCTGATGAAGACAATACTCGGCGACGCTCTTTCTGATCTCCTCGATCTTCTGCTCCGGCAACCCCCTGCCCTCCAGGGGATAGGCGATGCCGTAAAAGGAGTCGACCACGAGCCCCCGCTGGTCGATCATGCCGTGCGCGTTCCAGGTGTGGCCGCCAAGCTCGTACGCCACGACATGCCCCCGGGCGCCGACTTCCACACACCGGTCTCCGGGACCGACATAGACGGCGATATGTTCAATTTCTCCCGGAATAAGTTTTCCGAGAAGCCGCCAGAACTGCCCGGCCTGGAGAGCTCCTCCTGCGTCGCTCGTGCAGATCAAATCGCCGGTTTGCACGGGGAGCTCGTTTATCGTATAGGAATAGACCTGCCCGATTTGCATTCTGCAAACCACCCTTCTTTCTCTCTATGCTGCTGTCCGTTCGAAAGCTTTCAAGTCCGTTCAGTATAAAACCTTGAACTCGCCCTGTAAATCGCCCGACAAGGGTATTTTAAGGGTATGCGCCCTTTTTGTTCCGCTGCCGTCATGGTGCGCTCCCGCTTTTTCTTCTTTGCATTTCTAATAATTTCTCAATCTATTTCTCATTTGTGCAAATAATCTTTCCGCGCGACACTTACTATTTCAATGAGTTGTCTTTTGGCATGCATGATGCAATTCCCTTGGCAACAGCGTTCAACAGGAAGGAGGGCGACATCATGAAAAACACCTTATCAAGAAAATCAGCCTACCTGGGCGCCGGCGCCGGAATCGTACTCTTTGCGATTTTCGGTCTCTTGCCGGGAAGCCTCTTGGGCGGCGCGGCGGGAATAAAAATCGCCGGGGAGTTGTTCGGTCTTCCGCTCGAAGCAAACCTTGTTGCGAGGTCCATCGTACTACTTTCCATGCTCCTCGGGGTAACTGTTGCGGGAATCGCCATTGTCACGGCCGCCTCGACCATGGGCTGGCTGACCGGACGCTTCATGGATTCCGCCGTGGCCTTTTCCATGAACCTTGCGCAAGAACGCACGAATGTGAGACACCGGTAAGCGTAAGCTCGTTAAAAAAATTTGAAAGCGCTGCAAGGCGCGGAAAAGGAGCAGGATATGAAAAACGAGATGATAAAAACAGGGATGAAAATCGGGGCAACGATCGGGGGCGTAGTGTTTGTGGTTTTGGGAATCGTTCCGGGGTTCTACTTCGGCAGTTACGGGGCGTTGATCCTCATCCAAAAACTCATGGGCGGGGCGGTTGAACCGACGCTCTTCGTACGGGCGGCGATAGTGATGGGCATCGTCGTCGGCATCGCGTGCGCCGCGGCGGTCAGTCTCGTGGTAGGCAGCCTCCTGGGCACAACGCTGGGTTATCTCGCGTCAGTGCCGGCTGGACTTCATGTGAAGAAGGAAGCGAAGGTCAGCGCGTAGGTGAAACGGCAAATAAAAAAAGCCCCGATTGAACATCGGGGCTTTAACGTTTTTAGTTCGAAATTGTTATATGCGATTACTCGGCTTTGGACACGTTGGCTGCTTGAAGGCCTTTGGGCCCCTTCACAACCTCGAAAGTCACCTTGTCGCCCTCGTTCAAAGACTTAAAGCCTTCTCCCGCGATGGCTGAAAAGTGCACGAACACGTCCTCGCCGTTGTCCTGCGTGATGAACCCGAATCCCTTGCTGTTGTTGAACCACTTCACTACTCCGTTTGCCATTCTTGTTTCTCCTCTGCTTCTTTGATTGAAATGTGTCCGGGATTATCCGCGGACAGGTACGAGTCTACCGCTTTCTTCATACCTTGTCAAGCTGATAATGCCAGAATGACGCTCCCAAAAAATTCTCATTTCATAATAAAGCTGAGGGGCAACAGAAGCTGGTTCGTGGATTCTGACGACTTCCCCGCAGTCCTGATTCCACGCTTACCCTGCCTTAATAATACGTTACCTTCACTTCGGGAAAACTTCGGGTTGACACAAGTTGTTTGAGAGGATATTTTCTATAATACCCTTCCTCTTCTTATTCTGATATAATCCAGTCATGCGCTTTTTCCGCTACCGCGGCAGGTTCGTTGCCGGAGTGAGCCTTTTTCTTCGTGTGCTGTTGAGCTACAAACTCCTCGGCCTAAAGAATGCCTTTGCCACTTCAGCGCTCAAGCAAACGCGACTCAAGCGGTTGCATGCCAAAAATGCGTTTCTTCTCCGCAAACGAATGCTCGTGTTGCGAGGCGTGTTCATTAAAATCGGCCAGTTCATGTCCTCCCGCGTCGACCTGCTCCCCGAGGAATACACGGACGAGCTCTCGAAGCTCCAGGACCAGGTCCCGCCGGCGCCCTTTGCAGACATTGCCCGCCGCGTGACCGAAGAACTGGGGCCCCTGGACGAGGTCTTTTCCTCATTCGACCCCGAGCCGATCGCGTCGGCCTCGCTCGGCCAGGTGCACAAAGCCTGCCTCAGGGACGGCGACTGCATCGTGGTCAAGGTCCAGTACCCGGGCATTGAAGAGGTGATCGCCGCGGACATGCGGACCCTCAAGTTCGTGATCCGCCTGCTGCGCCTGATCGTCAGGTACGTGAACCTCGACGTGATCTATTCGGAATTTTCGCGCATCATCCTGGAGGAGCTGAACTATCTGCAGGAGGGAAAGAACGCGGAGACCTTTGCAAGGAACTTCGAGAAAAGTCCGCACATAAAGATCCCCCTGGTCTACTGGCCTTTCACGACAGAGAAGGTGCTCACCCTCGAATACCTGGAAGGCGTAAAGATCACCGACTTCAGCGAGATGGACCGCCAGGGCATCGACCGGAAAGCGGTCGCCCGCATGCTGGCGGAGGCCTACGCGCAGATGTTCTTTTTCGACGGGCTCTTCCACGGCGATCCGCACCCCGGGAATATTTTCGTCCGGCCCGGGCCGGAGATCGTTCTGGTGGACTTCGGCATGGTGGACCGCATCTCGGCGCCGCGGCGCGAAGCGCTTCGCCGTGCCTTTACCGCCATCGTGGACCGGGACGGCCTCGGGGTCGTACGCGCGCTCGTGGACATGGGCTTCATTCCGCTCACCAAGGACATCCAGCCGCTGGTGCAATTCGTCGAGAGGATCCTGCTCAAATACCGCGACCTGTCCGCCTCCGAGTTCAAGGCAATGGACATCGACGAGATCGGCCGGGACGTGCGGGAAGCGCTCCAGCTGAACCCCTCGATCCAGATCCCGAACGACTTCATTCTTTTCGGCAGGGTAGTCGGCATGCTGAACGGCCTCGGTTCGCAGCTCGATCCGCAGACCAACATCATCGAGATCACGGCGCCCTTTGCCCGGCGCTTCATCAAGGCCGACGATTTTACGCCGACTGGGCTTCTCAGGCAGACTGCCGAAACCGGGCGCTCTCTCGTCAGGCTGCCGAAGCTTCTTGCCGACTTCATCGTGACCACCAGCCGCGGGGAAACGCGGGTGGAGATCACGTCGCAAGACGTCGCAAGCGAACTCCGAAACATCTCGCGCATCGGGAAGGGCTTTATTCTCGCCATCCTCATCGTGGGTCTCGGCATGGCGTCGCTTTTTTTCCGCATCAATCACTTTGACATCGAAAGCCTCTGGACCGCGGTCGGCGCGGGGACGCTGTTCCTCTGGCTTGCGAATGTCTTCAAAAAGTCGTAGCGGTATGCCGATGATTGCCGGTGGAAGTCAGTCGTTATTTTTACCGGCCCCTTTTGCCTGCAGCGCAATTTGATTTCTGTCGACCTCCGTAAAAACCATGGCTGAAATACCCCTGATCGTCTCGCTCAAGAAGTCGAAATCCGAGCCGCTCGTCATCACGCACAGTAAATAGGGCGAGTTCGGGTAGTAGACGATGCCGCAATCGTGGAGCTCCTTGACGTTTGTCCCTTCGTATGCGCGTTCTCCGTACTTTTGCGCCACGATGACGCCGGGTGGCACGCCTCCCATAATGCCATAGGGGAAGTCCGGCTCGGCGAGGTAGCGGAGCGCCCGCTCCGACAACTCCCTGTTCAGGTAGGAGGAATTGAAAAGCACACGGAAGCAGGAGGTATATTCTTCCACGCTCATGACATCGCCCTCTGTCTCCGAATCAACGATGCCCAGGTCCTGGTATACCTTTTTGCGATATTCCTGGTCCATATGGTTAAACAAGAGGTGCATCGCGTTATTGTCGGAGTATGCGATCATCATCTCGATCAACTCCTCGATCGTATATCGCTTTCCCGGTTTGAGCGCCTTGGGTGCTTTAAAGTTTTCAATGCGGTTGGTATCCAGCTTTCCGTCATACAGGAGCCGTTCTTTCAGCAGTGCAGGTCGGAATTCAGCCATTTTGTAATACGCGATCATGAGCGGCACTTTGAGCAGGCTTGCCGGGGCGAACCGCTCATCCTCGTTCACCCCGAACGACGGTCCGTTGGTGAGGTCGCGGAAATAGACCGATACCTGGGAAGCGCGTTTCTCTTCCAGTACCCCGTCGACGTACGCTTCGATCGTATACTGGAAGGGTCTCACTTCCTGGTCGCCGATGATATCCTGGCCGCCGTCACATTCGAGGAGCGGATTGATGAACCGGTAGCCTCCTTCCCGTTTCTCCGTGAGCGTCGGTTTTTTCTCCATTCCCGTCAATATTCGATCGATGATGACGCCGGTCATGATACCTGCCGCAAAAAGGGCGCTTACCATGATCCACCAGACTGGATGACTTATTATTTGTTTTATTTTCTTCATAGTGAGTAGATTGTTTTCAGGACTCCTCATATAAATTTTAAAAGTCCGGGAGCAGCACTGTGAAGCCGTAGGAGCCGAGGTCCGTAACAACAGCAGGGACAACCTGCCCGTTCAATACAACGTCATATCGCTCGATTCCCTTCAGAAAAGTGGGAATGCGGAACGGGTATGTTTTGTAACGGTACCGCGGCATAAACTCCAACATCTGCGCTTCGCCTTCATTCAAGAATATTTTGAATTCCGACAAATAGTCCTTATTCGGGAGTGCGAAGACGAATTTATGCAAACCGGCGGCAAGCCTGATTTTCTTCTCAAGACGATATTTTATTCCAACGCCCGCATCAGGGTCGCGGTTCGTCTTGCCGTGCTCATCGTAGAGAGGAACGGTCTCCTCTTGCCCGTCCCCTGTCCACAGAACAGCCTGGCCGTCTATATTGAGCAGGAAGGGGCAGCTCGGTTTTTCCCGCGAAGGCGTCTTTGCTTCGAGGAGGTAATATCCTTTGACCGGGTTTTTGATGGATGCCTTGATGACCAGATCGACGAATCCGACCTGTGCCTTTCCTCCCGCCGGGTCCTCGACGAAAACGTCTGTTCTCGTACTATTGGTCATTCTTGCAATTTCTTTTGTCGGCAAAAGGCAGCCGTCAAGGAGGAAAACTACGATCAGGGCAATCATGATATGAATGAGCTTTTTCATATCTGTTTCTCCTTTTTACGAATGACCTGGACCGCCAGGAGCGTGAAGAACGCGAAGGCCAGGCCCACTACGATGGCCGGGGCAGTGGGGATGTCCAGTTTATAGGAGAGGGCCATGCCCATAATCGTTACAAGCACGCCCACGCTCCAGCCGATCATCAGGATCGTGAACGGTTTCTTGGAGTAGAGGCGGCCGATGAGGGCGGGGATGACCAGGAACGAAAAGACCTGGAGGATGCCCGCCATCCTGACCGATTTGACCAGGACCATTGCAAAGGTCGCGAAGAAAAGGAATTCAGCGAAGGTCGTCCCTTTGCCCTCGAAGGTGAGGGCGAGGAATTGTCTTCGCAGGAAAAAGTGTAGAAGCCCGACAGCGGCGTACAGGAGGAAGGTCGTAAAAACCTCATGCGGCGTGACCCAGATGATGTTGCCGTTCAGGATGGTCTTGAATTCCTCAAGACCGTGAGGCGACCGGTCGAGGACCAGTATGGCGGCGGATACGGAGAAGATGTACAGAACACCGATGAACGCCTCGATGTTAACGAACCGCGCCACCCGCTTTGAGAGCGACAGGATGAACGCCCCGATCAGCGCAAACACCAGCGCAAGGACCGTGCCGTGCTCTTCACCCAGTAAAAACGATAAGGCGATGCCGATGAACTGGGCCAGCGCGAGGTCGACGAATATGATGCCGCGCTGCAGGATGTGGATGCCGAAATAGGCGTGGATCACGATCAAGAGCAGGCACGCTAAAAAAGGGTAGACAAGAAAATTGAGCGCTTCCATGGTTTCTCCATAGTAATAAGATAGGTTGCTCGTTTTTAAAGAGCGGGCAAAACTGTATTTGCGTTTTATTGCTTCAACAAAGTAATGATCTTATCCCAAAAGGAAATCAGATCACTCGTGCCGTCCATCGAGCCGACATCATGCGGCAGAACGATGACCTTCACGCCGGTCTTCGCTGAAAGCGACTCCGCCTCGTGGAGGCTGTACGCGGGCGAAATGAGGATGCCGCTCGGTTTCGCCTGTTTCATGGTCTCGATCAGCTCTTCGATGTGCGACGCCGTAGGCGGGATGCCCGGTTTTGGCTCCATGTACCCCAGGATCGTAAAGCCGAATTCATGGGCAAGGTATTCAAAGTACTTGTGATAGGCGATGAAATTCTTTCCCCGGAGCGACGAATTCCATTCCTTTTGCTTCTCTTTCAAACGATTTGCAAAGGCTTTATAATTGGCGCGATAGAAACCCGCATTGGCTTTATCCGCTTCAGCCAGAACGCGCGCCATGCCTTCGGCAACGCGCAGGACGTTTGAAGGAGAAAAATGATAATGGGGATTGCCGAGCGGGTGTACGTCGCCCATGCTTCTGTCCACGGTCGTCGGTTTTTCCAGGACGGTGATGAACTGCGAACAGTCGAAATTGCCCGGTCGGCCGGGCATGAGCTTCGGGTTCTTTGAAGACTCGATGATGAGCGGCAGATAGCCGATCTCCAGGTCGAGGCCGTCATACATGATGATGTCCGCTTTCCGCGCGGCCAGGATCATGCTCGGTTTCGCCTCGATGACATGAGCGTCCTGACTGGGTTTGGCGAGGACGGCGACGTTGATCTTGTCCTTCCCGATTTCCTTCGCCGCGCTCCCGATCCAGGGAAGCGTGGCAAGGACATTCAGGCCCGCAAACGCTGGGGTCGTCAACGTCAACGATAATGCAATTGATAGAAATACTTTTCTCATAGTGCTCCTCCTAAAAAGAATGCGCCGGGTGCGCTCCGACGGTGAAGTTAAATTGCAGGATCGCCTCGTCATTCGTTCTTCCCGTCATGGTATCCGATTTGTCGCGGCTCACCTGAAGCCTTACGCGCGTGAATTCGCTCGGATTGTATTCGAGGCTGGCTGTTTCACGGCGAGGTTTCCCGCTGAAGTTTTGTTGTGCGCCACCCTGCTCAAAAGTGTCGTAAAAGAGATTCAGCGCATCGTACCGTGCGCCGATTCCCCAGCGATTAACTCGGTAGACCCCCTGGACATAGAGCCCGTCTTGTTTGCGCCGTAGCGGATCGATGACAGCCTGAGTCGCCGGGTCTATCGTGTTTCCTGACTGAGTAAGCAGCAGGTATTCACTCTGGATAGTGAATGCTTCACGGCTCGTGGGTTTCCATTTCCAGACCGCTTCCAGACCGTACAGGGCGCTGTTGCCCCTGACCTCGGTGCTGGGAATAATGTTCGTGTTGCCCGTCTTTCCGAAAAGCACGGAAGGACCGAAGTAGAGCGTCGAGTAGTCACTGGTGTCGATCGAGCTTTTAACGAAGAACGAAAAGGCATGCGCCCCCTCGCGCGCGGCCTGTCCGAACAAGAGGGCGTTCTCCCCCTGGAGAACTTCCGCGCCTATTTGCGTATAGATCGACCAAGCGGGGAGATAGGTAAGCTGAACTCCCTTTTCTCCGCCCAGCCCCTCGCTACCCAGAAACGCCCGATAGGGGAGCGCGATGTCCCAAAAGTCCCAGGCATGAGGATGCTGAGTATCGAGCCGGCTGATATTGCTCTTGAACTTGCCGCCCTTGAGCTGCCAGCCTTCCGGAAGGTCCGTGGTCACGACGTACGCTTCCTCGATACTTACCCCGTCTTCCGTAAACGGGATATTGGCATATAAGTTCAAGTAGGGATCGACCGGGGAAAAAATAAAAAGTTCCGCTGAATCCAGGTTGAACCCGTTGCGCTGGTCCAGGCCCTGTGTGGTAAATCCCTGAATTCCCCGATTTGCCAGCTCTTCATTCGTGAGATTCGATTCGTAGTAAAACGTGTCGAGCACGAAGGATATGTTAGGGTTCGTAAATTGGCTCCCCCCGAACAACCCGCTCGCTTTCGGGGCCTGTCCTGCTTGCGAAGAAGCCTGGTCTCCCGTTTGATTTGAGCGCTCCTGGAGCGTGTCGATTGTTTTTTGCTGCTGTTCGATGGTTTGCTGCTGGTTCTTGACCGATTCCTCAAGCTTGTTCAAGCGCTCGTTCTGGTCCTCGGCAAAGGCCGTGGCCGAGAAAAGCGCGAGCGTGAATATGCTCAGAAGAGAGCGCGCGGTTTTCATAGTTCCTCCGTAAAGTGCGTGAATAGAATCCGGCACGGCGCATACGCGCGCGCCAAGCACAGGAGCTCCGAAGTGCGACGGATTTCCCGCTGAGGGTTTTCTAACAAAGTTTGTGTGGGTATTACGTGGGAAGAGGCGTTATGCCGGAGGACCGCGAGTGCTGAGAGAAAAGAAAAGGAGGTTATCGGTAAAAACCGAAGAAGGAGCGATTAAGGCTGCTTCCGTGAAACAGGGTGCGCCTTCGAAAGCTA
>JBGPHF010000012.1:0-13050 GCA_041484215.1 Nitrospirota bacterium | reverse complement strand
CGTTTTCGATCCAGTAGGCCCTGCTGTCCCCTACGTTCGCGATATACGCGCTTGTACCGACAATCAGCGCGGCGCAGAGCGTGGTACCCATGTCCGAGCGCTTTCGGTCACCTTCCCGCTTGACCGCCCGATTCGCTTGTTGAGCGACCTCTTCGAGAAGCCCGAGCGGATCGGAGTTTTGTCCGGCTTTTTTGCGTATTTCCTCGCACGCTGTTTCCACCGCTATCCTGCTTGCCACTTCGCCCGCGTCATGCCCGCCCATTCCATCGGCAACGACAAAGAAATTATTTTCTCCGAGAACCAGGTGCGTGAAGGCGTCTTCATTGTGGTCCCGCACCTTGCCCACGTCGGTCAGCCCGTTCCAGGCTATGGTGAATACCGGGGCGCCCGTTTGTTCTGAAGGTTTCTCACCTTTCTCCGGCTTCAGCCTTACGGTATACGCCGGCTGGAGCACGCGCGTTTCGTGATGAGGTTTTTCTGACGCGCTGGTAATTCCTTTCATCGGGCCGGCAGGCGTGCTGTACTTGCTGATGATTTCTTTGAGCCAATCCATAACTCTTTGCTTCATGAGCATGCCCGCCTTTCTTCAAGTTTCTAACTTGATACTTGCATCCGTCATGCCAAAGTTAGATTAATGAAGGGAACAAGGCGGTCGAGAGGGAAAAGTGTCAAGGAATCGGGAAGATAGAGTTTTTACTCGCGAACTGGCAATTGAAGTTGGAGCGGCGAAGACTGAGACGACAATAGGTTTATCGAATGGCGTATTCGAGAATCGAATGGTTTCGGGCGGTCAGCGGCGCTTTAAAAAATCGAGGATGATCGGGTTCACGACATCCGGGCGCTCGTAGTGAGGCATGTGGGCCGCGTCGTCGATCAGGTGAAACTCCGCGCGCGGAATAATCGCCCGCACGCGATCGCACAGGGAAAGCGGGATCGTCTTGTCATCCATGCCCCAAACAAGCAACACGGGAATTGCCGTTCTTCCCACGTTTTCGAGGTCTGAAACGGCGTTCCACCTCGGGAAATTGCGGATGGTCGAAAGGATCGCCCGTGCGAAGCCCTTGTACTGCATCTGGGCGCGATATTTTTTGTCGTAGCCGTGATGGCGCTCGGGATATTTGAAATCCCTGGTCTGGACCCGCGCAAGGAATGGGACCGCGAACACCCGGCCCACGTACAGGCCGATAAGCGGCACACCGAGGGGGCGGGGAACGCGTTCAAGGTAAAAAAAAGCGGGCCCGATGAGCGTCAGGGTCCTCACCCTTTCCGGATGACGAGCTGCGAAGGTCGTCGCCACAAGCCCGCCCATGGAATTGCCGACCAGGTCGATCGGCTCGCTCACGCCCAGTTCGTTCAGCAGCTCGAAAAGCTACCGGTCGAAAAGGTCTTTCGTATATTCGGTTTCGGGCCGGTCAGAGTATCCCCGGCCGTAAAGATCGTAACGAAGGACCCTGTGCCCGGCCGCTGCGATGGCATGGACCGTATTGTCCCAGGTAAACGAATACGTAGAGAATCCGTGGACAAGCACGGCTGTGCCGCCCGTCGCATCGCCCGAGACATCATAGCGCACAAATCCGTCGCTCAAGCGTGCGAAGCTTCCCGGCGCCGTCTTCCGTTCCGCGTCCGTGAGGTCTTTAAGCTCGTCGTTCCGCATGACGAACATCATCACCAGCATGAAGACCGAAACAACGAGAATCAACACAATATTGGACACAGCAGAACCTTTCTTGCGTGGAGCGGAATGCGCAGCGTAATACTGTCTGGAAAAGAAGCCTATTCGCTGTCGATATGCAGTTTATGTAGAAACCGGTGGTAGGCCGGTGCGAAGAGTATTGCCGCGAACGTAAGGAAGGCGATGCCGCTGAACAACGCGTAAAAGGCCGCAAAGAGTTTTCCCGCCTCCGTCTCAAGATGGTCGACCGGCCCCATGCCGGTCAGAATCATTGCAGCGTTCAGGAAAGCGTCGATCCAGGGGAGCTTTCCGAAGACATGGTAGCCCGCCGTGCCGATACCTATTGACAGGAATAAAATTATCGCGGAGAAGCCGGCATAGCGAACCTGCCTCCGCAGGAATTCTTTTCCGGACAGCAGGGGTTTCTTATGATGCTCGAAAGTCATGTTTGTTCTCCTTGAAAAACTTCGACGGAACCGGCAGGCTCCGGCAAAAAAGCGTCTTTTAATTATAACAGAATATGTATCGTCCGATTAAAGCGTCATCACGACCAATTCATGACCATGCAAGGCGCGGTAGAGAGCGTCCAACTGCTCCCGGTTCACTGCGGTAAACGTAGCGGTAATTGATACATATTTGCCGTTTTTGCTGAGTTGTTTTGTATAGGCAATCGGGCCCGTGGTGACCAACGTTTCGAAAACCTTCCTCATCTCGGCTTCGAACAATTCATTGTTGAGCCCCATGACCTTCAGAGGAAATTCGCAAGGGTACCTGATGCAAGAGTTTTCTTTCGTCATAGTAATGTCTTTCGATCATGCCTTTAGAGGACAACGATCGTGCGGCCTTCATATCCCACGACTTGACCCGTACGAATCTTGCATCGCCGGCGCAGTTCCGGATGGCCGTCAACCGTGACGAGTCCTTCCGCGATCGCCGTTTTTGCCATGCCGCCGCTGTCGAACAGTCCCGTGACCTTTAGCAGGTCATTGAGCTCGATATATTCCTTGCCTTCCAGCTTGAACTCTTTCATGCTATTCACCGCGACCCGGTGCTCAATTTTTACCGGTTCTTCCTCTCCGCGTCCCCTTGGTTGTGCAACGGTTATCAATATCTCTGGTTATAGGCTAAGAATATCAGAGAACCGGATAAAGTCAAACTGTAAAGACTCCGGGCTATGCCCTGATGATCACGTAAGATGACTCTTGCCAGAAGAGACGATTTTTTGTATTATACATTCCGTTATGAGAACTTTACTCCCCACGCATATCCTTGCCGGCCTGCTCGCGCTGCTGCTCTTTTTCGCCGCCCTTCCCGCCTTTGCGGAAGACGGCCGGATCGTCTCGCTCGAGACCAATCGCGGGGTTGAAGTCTCATTCTATTATATGAAGCAGAACGGGGCCAGGGCAACGGTCATCCTGCTGCCGGGCGGCACGGGTGACATCAAGCTGAAGAAAGGGTCTCCCCATTCAGATGATTTTCTCGTCAGGAGCCGGGGATATTTTTTCGCCAACGGGTTTAACGTGGCCGTGGTGGACAAGCCTGACGACGCGAAAAGGCTCGATTTCCGGATCCGGACCAGTCCCCAGCACCGGGACGACATTCTGCAGATCGCGGCCTATGTCAAGAAGGACAGCCGCCTCCCGGTCTGGCTGGTCGGCACCAGCAGAGGCACGATCTCGGCCACTTCCGCAGCCATTTCCATGCCGCCGGACGCCATAAGCGGTCTGGTGCTTACGTCAAGCATAACCTCGAGCGACACTCCCGGCGCTGTAACGTCCCAGAACCTAGCCCGAATCCGCGTCCCCGTCCTGGTCGTGCATCATGCCGACGACCGCTGCGAGATTTGCAACCCGAAGAGCGTCCCGGACATCATCGAGGGCCTCTCCAACAGCCCGATCAAGAAAGCGGTCCTGGTGAGCGGCGGGGGGTGGGCATGGGGAAACACCTGCGGATCCCAGCACCGTCATGGGTACGTGGGGATGGAGGAAAAGGTCGTCTCGTTGATTTCACAGTGGATACGGGATACTGATATGACGGCGCACGCGGATAAGCCGGTTCAGTTAATCAGTGTCCAGCCTCGGCAGGGCAATCGGCTGAACTGACTTGCGGACATTTTACCGAATCCGTCGTGTACAATTGACCAGCTCCCACCCATGGACTAAGATGCACCCTTAAGCGTGAAGTAAAACCTCGCTCCTTTTCCTTGTTCGCTTTCGGCCCAGGCGCGTCCGCCGTGGCGTGAAATGATTCGGTGCACAAGGGCCAGACCTATCCCCGTCCCGGGAAAATCCCCGCTGTCATGGAGCCGCTGGAAAGGCTTGAATAATTTACCGGCATACCCCATGTCGAACCCCACGCCGTTGTCCCGCACGCAATAGGCGGATACCCCGTCAGGGTGCGTGCGGCCGAACTCGATCACAGCCCCTGCCTGTTTGGCCGAATACTTCCAGGCGTTGCCGAGCAGGTTCTGAAGCACGACCTTCACTAAGCGCTCATCGCCACGGTCGAGCAGTCCATCGGCTATGACGAACTCCACCGTGCGGTCAGGCTGCGTCTTGGACAGTTCCCCGGCGATCTGCCGGGCAAGCTCGCTCAGGTCCACCGTTTCCGGGCTCATTTCAAAGCGGGCCATGCGGGACAGATTGAGCAAATCGTCTATCAGAAGTCCCATACGCGTGCATGCCGTGCGTATTCGCCGGAGGTTGTCCTTGCCTTCTTCGTCCAATCTGTGCTCATAATCCTCCAGGAGGACCGAGCTGAACCCGTCGATGCCCCTGAGAGGCGCCCGAAGGTCGTGCGAGACCGAGTAGCTGAAGGACTCCAGCTCCCTGTTGGAGGCTTCCAACTGCGCCGTACGCTCGGCGACCCGCTGCTCCAGCTGCGCATTCAGCGTGCGCACTTCCTCTTCGCTCGCCTTGATCTTGCGCTCCTGGTTCTGCTTGAACCTTGAAAAAACGAGAAGGCCGATGCACCCGATTACCCAGATGAAACCATGCGTAATGATCGCGTTTTTACGCGCCTTGTTCTGTATCTCATAATAGGGCGACAACGGGACCGCTATGCTGATCCCTCCCCGGATGCTTCCTTCCTTATATCCCTGGACCGCGTGACACTTGAGGCAGCTTTGTTCCGTGAGGAAGGGCCGCATAAGACGCAAATAGGGCTGCCCGTTTATCGCGGTGACTTCCCGCGCCTCTTTTGCCCCCTGCTCGAAGGAATTCAAGACCCTTGCTTCCCAAGCATCCGGCGCATTGGCCGGGTTATAGGGTTTCAGACTCGTTATTTTGTTTATGACCGGCTGTCCCGACTTTTTCCTGATCCTCTCGAAGATCAACCGGGTCATATAAGCCGGGTTTAAGAGGGTCAGCCTGTCCCCCTGCTGTGTGGTGATGTCACGCTTCGGCACAGTGAGGTAGGGATTGGGAGAGATTCGGTCAACGGACGCGTATACCCCGCCTAAATTGGCCACCATGGCCCGATATTCGAGGTTCAGTCCGAGGTGGGTCCCGGCTTCGATCTCGGCGTTTGCCAGGGCGTTTTCCCGGTACCCGGAAACCGTTACCATCAAAGAGAACGCAAGTACACCCGACCAAGCCAGAAACAGATAAAACCCATAGCTTCTTTTATAGGCCTTCCGCAGCCTCGATAGGGCTGCCGGGGAAGAATCAGGTTTTTGTTCCTTGCGGTCCGCGTATCCCATATGAATATATTCCCCCTTTGATCAAGCGAGATGTATCAATTAAGAAGTGAGTGTCTCCGCCACGGCGGCCGCCTACTCCATCTTCCGAATGCGCACCTCGATTCCCTTCTGGTCCTGTAAAAGCGTCGTGAGCAGGGATGGGTCGGTGGACCCGTAGTGGTAGGGATAGAGAATCTTCGGCTGTATCATTTTTGCGGCAGCTGCGGTCATTCCCGGTGTCATGGTATACGGCAGGTTCATCGGTATAAACGCGATGTCTATGTTTTTGAACCCCTCCATCTCAGGGATGCTTTCGGTGTCCCCGGCCACATAAACCCGCTTATCACCGAAGGTCATGATGTATCCGTTCCCCGCGCCCTTGGGATGGAACGGTTCTCCCGTGTCCCTTTTATGGACGACATTGTAGGCCGGCACGGCCTCGATCGCGACTCCTTCCACCAGCAGCTTGTCGCCATTTTTCATGATGGTCCCTCCCGGGAGCTGCCTTGCGCCGGCCTCGGTCAGCACGACCTTGGTCTTTTCCCCGCTGACCTTTTCGATCGCGGCAGGATCAAGGTGGTCCCGGTGTTCGTGGGTGATGACAATGACATCTGCTTTCGGAAGCAGCGAATAATCCGCGAGTTTTCCATACGGATCGACATAGAATGTTTTCTTGGTATACGTAAAAATGAGTGATGCATGGCCGATGAACGTGATCTTCAGGTCGCCTGCGGATGTTTTGATCACATCGGATGGGAACAGCTCTTCTGCGTTCGCTGAAAGTACGGACAGCATGAAAAGAAGCATCGTGGAGAGAAATAGTCTGTACATGCAGGCCCCTCCTTTTCCTTTATCTGTTTTCTTGCTACTCCAGCACGAGAATAGGACAATTCGGGGGAAAACGCAAGCAAATGATGCCTTGCCGGAAAGGTTAAAGGGAATCGGAAGGGCGAAGAATAGAGCGAACCGGGATTAACTTGACGACGCTACTTCACCAAGTCCCCGTACTCTCCCGGCCTGCGGTGTTTGAGAAAACCCCAGGTATCGGCGGCGTGCTTGCATTCGGCGAGCTCGACGTCCGCCAGCACGATGGCGTCCTTGCCGCCGGCGAGTTCGGACACCGTCTCTCCCCAGGGATCGGCGCAGAAGCTCCGGCCGTAAAACGAGATGTTGTCCTCCTTGCCCACGCGGTTCACCCGGAAGACGAAGACATTGTTGGCAAAGGCGTTCGCGGAGATGGCGCGTTCCCAATGGCTGTGCGTGTTGAGCGAGGCGGCCGTAGGCGCGAACACGAGCTCGGCCCCTTTCAGGGCCAGCACGCGGCTTGCCTCGGGAAAGAGATTGTCCCAGCAGATCTGGATGCCGACCTTCCCGCACGAGGTTTCGAATACCGGGAGCCCCGCATCGCCGGGGGAGAAATAGAATTGTTCGCGGTAGAGCTCCAGGTCGGGAAGGTGCAGCTTCCGGTACGTACCGAGGAGCTTGCCGGAGTCGAACACTGACGCGCTGTTGTAGTACTTGCCTTCAGAGGACTCGAAGAAGGGGACAATGAGGACCGTGCCGGTGTTTTGTGATAGGTCCTGGAAGCGCCCGATGACCTCCGACGATACGCCGCGGGCAAACGAGAAGGCCCCCTTATCCACGTGCTTCGGAAACCAGGGCGTCAGAAAAAGTTCGGGAAAGCAAATGATTCGGGCGTTCTTTTCCACGGCCACCCCGGCCATCTCAACGGCGCGAAGGATGTTCCGATCGATGTCCGGACCGGCGCTTATTTGGATACCTGCGATTCTCATAATCGATAGTTAACCACGAATGAACACCGAAGATAGGAATTTAAATTACGATAAATTCCGTTCTCAATCTGATCTGCGTGTATCCGCGAAAATCTGCGGCCAGGTTTATTTCCCATGGCATTTCTTGAATTTCAAACCGCTCCCGCACGGGCACGGATCGTTCCTGCCGACCTTCTGCGCGGCGTGCACGGGCGCGGGGGCAGCGACCGCTGCGCCGGCGCCGGCAAAGCTCAAGTTCTCGATCTGACGCCGTTGCCGGCGTTCGATTTCCTGTCCCTGCTCTTTCGCGGCCGCTTTGATCCTGAATAAATTTTCGACCGTCGTTTCGACAATCCGGAGTTTCATCTCCTCGAACATTTCGAAACCTTCTTTTTTATACTCGATCAGGGGGTCCTTCTGTCCGTAACCGCGCAGCCCGATGCCTTCCTTCAGGTGGTCCATGGCCAGAAGGTGGTCCTTCCACTGATGGTCCACGGCCTGGAGCATGAAAACTTTTTCCAGGTGGCGCATGAGTTCGGCGCCGATCTCTTTTTCCTTGTCATCGTAGCTCTGCTTAAGCGCGTTCCATAACTTTTCGCGGAGCTCTTCCCGGGACAACGAAAGGGGATCGATGCCGGTCAAACGGTAGGAGAACTTACCGGCGAGTACGTCCGTGAGGCCGGTAATGTCCCAGGTCTCGGGATACGCGCCCTCGGGGCAGTAGAAGCCGAGCACCCCGTCGCACATGTCTTCAGCGAGACCGAGCACTTCGTCTTTGAGGTCCTCGCCCGCCAGGATCTGGCGGCGCTGCTCGTAGATGACTTTGCGCTGCTGGTTCATCACGTCGTCGTACTCGAGGATGTGTTTGCGCATCTCGAAGTTGTGGTTTTCCACCTTTTTCTGCGCATTCTCGATGGCACGGGAAACCATTCGGTGTTCGATCGGCACGTCTTCCTCCATGCCGAGCCTGCCCATGAGGCCCGAGATGCGGTCGGAGCCGAAGATCCGGAGAAGGTCGTCCTCCAGCGAAAGATAGAACCGCGACGAACCGGGGTCTCCCTGACGGCCTGATCGCCCGCGCAGCTGATTGTCGATCCGGCGCGCCTCGTGCCGCTCCGTGCCCAGAATGTGGAGCCCGCCTGCCTCGATCACTTTTTCTTTTTCGCCGGCGCACAGGGACTTGAACTGTTCGTGCGTCTTGTCCCATTCTTCCTGCGTGTGCTCCTTGCTCTTCAGCGCCTGGCGCGTAAGACCCTCGGGATTGCCGCCCAGGACGATGTCCGTGCCTCGGCCCGCCATGTTCGTGGCGATCGTGACCGCGGCGTAGCGACCGGCCTGGGCCACGATCTCGGCTTCCATCTCATGGTACTTGGCGTTTAGGACCGAGTGCTTGATGCCCTTTTTCTTGAGCAGCGACGCGAGGGTTTCGGACTTGACGATCGAGATGGTGCCGACGAGCACGGGCTGGCCTTTTTTGTGACGCTCCTCGATCTCCGTGATTGCGGCGTTGAATTTCGCTTTTTCGGTTTTGTAGATGAAATCGGCATTGTCGATGCGGACCATGGGCCGGTGGGTGGGGATAATAACCACGTCGAGGTTGTAGATCTTGGCGAATTCGGGCGCTTCGGTCTCGGCCGTCCCGGTCATGCCTGCAAGCTTGCCGTACAAGCGGAAATAATTCTGGAACGTGATCGAGGCAAGCGTCTGGTTCTCGTTCTCGATTTTGACGTTCTCTTTCGCCTCGATCGCCTGGTGGAGCCCGTCGCTCCAGCGCCTCCCGGGCATGAGCCTGCCCGTGAACTCGTCCACAATCATCACCTGGTTGTCCTTGACGACATAGTCCACGTCGCGGTGGAACAGGGCATGGGCTTTCAAGGCCTGGTGCACGTGATGCACAAGATCCACGTTCGAGGGGTCATAGAGGTTGCCCGCGCCGAGCATCTTCTCGACCTTGATGTTGCCCTCTTCGGTCAACGCGGCGGTCTTGGTCTTTTCCTCGATCGTGTAGTCCGCTTCTTTTTCGAGGCTCGGGATGATACGGTTGATCTTGTAATATTTGTCCGTGGATTCTTCCGTGGGGCCCGAGATGATGAGCGGGGTGCGGGCCTCGTCTATCAGGATCGAGTCCACCTCGTCCACGATGGCATAGTTCAACTCGCGCTGAACGTATTCCCTGAGGTCGAACTTCATATTATCGCGAAGATAGTCGAAGCCGAACTCGTTGTTCGTCCCGTAGGTCACATCGGCGCCGTAGGCCTGCTGCCGCTCTTCGTCCGTAAGGCCGTGGACGATCACGCCAACCGTGAGACCGAGAAACTGATAAACAGGGCTCATCCACTGCGCGTCACGCCGTGCGAGGTAGTCGTTCACCGTCACCACATGCACGCCCTTGCCGCCAAGAGCATTCAGGTACACCGGGAGCGTGGCCACGAGGGTTTTTCCTTCACCGGTCTTCATCTCGGAGATCCTGCCGGAATGGAGCACGATGCCGCCGATGATCTGGGCGTCGAAATGCCGCATGCCGAGCGTCCGTTTCGACGCCTCGCGCACGACTGCGAAGGCCTCGGGCAGAAGCTCGTCGAGCGTCTCTCCTTGTTCCAGTCTTTTTTTGAACTCGCCGGTTTTGGCCCGCAAGTCAGCGTCCGAAAGGCCGGAAATTTCCGCGTCGAGGGTGTTGATCTTGTCTACCGGCACCTGAATGCGCTTCAACTCGCGTTCATTTGCGGTGCCGAATATTTTTCTCAGTATCGTTCCGATCATCGCTCTTTCTTCTCCCCGCGTGCTGGATCACAGCATGATGCGTAGCGGCTGGGACGCACAGTGGAACGTTTGGTCGCCCTCATTCCGCAATTCTTTATCATATCATTAACACCGATTAAAATTCAAGAAAAATCCCTCTTTTCGCGCACTTCTGCGATGTCCGACAAAGACCGTAATGATGGGTCCGGACCCGCTCGGAGCGGCTATTTCCCGCTTGACAAAGTCGCGGGTTCAGTGTAAAAAAGAGCCATGAAGAGCCTCATCACTGATAAATCGATCTTCGAAATGCAGGCTGAAATCTGTAAAACACTTACCAACCCCAAGCGGATCGAGATCCTGAACACCCTCCGGAGTGAAGAGAAAACCGTTTCAGAACTCGTGGCCACGCTCGGCGCGTCCAAGGCAAACGTTTCCCAGCACCTCGCCGTAATGAGGCACAAAGGGATCTTGACCACGCGGCGCGACGGCGTCAACATCTACTACCGCGTGTCCAACCCAAAAGTAATCGAAGCATGCGCATTGATGAAGGAAGTTCTTTTTGAACAGCATGCGGCCAAGAAAAAAACAATGTCCGGTTCATAATCCCCCGGCTGTTTCCGCTGCCAGTACCATCTACTAAAACTTCGAGATATTCCGGCGTTTAAACCACTACCTTGCAAAGGGGATCTGCTAGTCATGAAAAAAATATTACTGCCAATGCTTTCTCTGTTTCTTTTGACGGGCGGCATGGCCGCGGCTGACGACGCTTCCTGGCTGCAAATCGGCGGCGACTACCGCTTCCGGTACGACCGGTTGAAAGCCACGGTGCATGAGTACGTGCAGGCCGACCCGACGGGCGCAAATCCCTTGGGCACTCCGCTGTCAGAATACGCCGTGAAAAACGACTCTCTGCTCCTGAACCGCTTCGGTTTAAACCTGCGGGCGGACGCGGTCGAGGATGTTTCCGTCAAGGCGCGTCTCGTCATGTATAAGGTCTGGGGTCAGGAAACATCCGACGCCGCTTTGGATAACGCCTTTGCGGACCGCTTCGGCGGGGCCAATGACGGCACCGCGGGCCACATTCCCCAGGACAACACGCTTCGCGTCGATTACGCTTATGCGACGGTAACCAACCTTTTTGACGCCACCGCATGGTTCTCGGTCGGACGCAGACCTTCGACCGGCGGCATTCCGGGCAACATCCGCGAGAACACCGAAAAGATCGGGACCGCGGGCGTCCCGAATCTCCTGGTGGATTATGCGTTCGACGGGGCGACCCTGGGCTATGCCCCGGACAGCGTGTCGCTTCCCGGCTCCTACACAAAGCTCTGCTACGGCAGGGGCTTTGAAACCGGGTTTCAGAGCGCCGGCGCGTCTCTCAAGGACACGGATTTCTACGGCGTGAACGTAGCGTTGATGGATACCGAGTTGGCGCATGTCGAGCTCCAATACCAGAGGGGCGTGGGCATCTTCGACAGGCCGTCCGACGGGTTGACCTCAAGTGCGACGCTGACGGCGGGCACGGTGAACATAAATACGCCGGTGTCCGCTAATCTGGGAAATATCACCTGGATCGGCGGCGTGGTTGCCGGAAAACTTTCCAATTTCAACGTATTCCTCTCCGCAGCACAAAGCAAGACCGCTCCGAACGGCCAATTGAGCAACGGGATGGCGGGCCTTCTGTATAATGCGGGCGACCCCGCGGAACGCCGGACCGGCTTCGCCGTATACGCGGGCGGACGCTACGACATTAAGTCCTCGGGCACCAAGCTCGGGGCCGAGTATAATCACGGCTCGGAATTCTGGGTCGGCATGGTTCCCGCGGGAGACGACATCTGGACCAGCAAGCTCGGGACCCGGGGTGAAGTATACGAAGTGTATCTTATCCAGGAACTGAACAGAAAGCCGATTTCGAAAAAAGGCAAGGCGTTTGTGCGGATCGGATATCAGTATTATAAGTTCGCCTACACCGGCAGCAACAATTGGGTCGGAGCGCCGGCAAAGATCTCCGATTTGAGCGCGTCGAATCCCCTGACGCAACAGATGCTTCCGCCTGTCAAAGACGCGCGGGACCTCTACCTTACGTTCGACGTCCAGTTCTAATTATTTTTTTGTCCGGGGACCGGAGAGTGGATCGGGCAGGAACACCTGTTATGATAGTCCATGCCGCGCGCTCAGGGACAGGCTCCGAACTTCCGGCCGGATTCGCGCCAAATAATAAACCCCGGGTTGGAGGTTCCCCGGGGTATCAACTCTGTACCTGATTTTTAAGCCGAGCAAACGAGCTGCGCGGCGGCGGCTGCTTAAGATGACTTCATGACATTGGCCGCTTGCGGGCCTTTGTCTCCCTGAGCAACTTCAAACTCCACAAGCTGGCCTTCGGAGAGCGTTTTATATCCTTCTCCCTGGATCGCTGAATAGTGAACGAAGACGTCCCTGCCGCCTCCGTCCGGCTCGATAAAACCGTACCCCTTCGATTCGTTGAACCACTTCACTTTCCCGGTAGACATATTGCTTACTCCCTCCTTGCTTGTGTCCGCTGTCGGTCCGGGTGCCGGCGCTCTGTCCGATCACCTCATTGCGGAACACGGTTTTAAGACACGGGGAAAAGCCGTACTCCCCCACGCTCTTTTCCCCGACCAAAAACGGCGTGAATGCATAAGGTACAATACGTTATAGCAGGAATGACAAACCATAGGTAAGATAGAATTAGGAGTTGGCTGGTGTGCTGTCGAGGCACCTCAGTTAAGGTATTTGACGGGATTCACCGGAAGTCCGTTTACCCGCACCTCATAGTGAAGGTGGGGACCGGTGCTCGACCCCGAATCGCCCACGTACGATATCACATCGCCGCGCTTGACCCGCTGTCCGGCCTTTACGTTAAGCCGGGAATTGTGGGCGAATATGGTTTTTATGCCGTAGCCGTGGCTCAACTCAACCATGTTGCCGTAACCCGAGCCGAACCCGGCCCTGATTACAACACCGTCCGCGGGCGCCATGACAGGCACGCCGGTTTGGGCCGCGATATCCATCCCCTCGTGAAATTTCATTATCCCGCTGAAGGGAGACGTCCTGTTGCCGAACGGCGAGGTGACCCATCCGCGAACGGGCCAAACCGAGGGGATCGAAGCATACAGCGAACGTTTGTCTTCAAAGTATTCGATGAGCATCTGGAGACTAGTTTCCTG
>JBGPHF010000011.1:0-14400 GCA_041484215.1 Nitrospirota bacterium | reverse complement strand
GATGCGCATCGTCTTTCCGATGGTTTCCCTGTTCGAGTCGCTCTTGTCGTACGCGCCGTTCATGAACAACCGGCTGGCGGCGGCTCTGGCGGAGAAAATAAAGCACAAGGCGACCTCCATCCTCATCGGCTATATCGGCGACATCGCCATCTACACGACGGTCGATGAAAAGTCGCGGTTCTTCCCAATCCGCCGGAACATCCAGAACAAGGCGCTCTCCCTGCTGGAAGAACTCCTCAAGGACGGCTACGACCGGGTCATCGTCGCGGGCCATTCGCTCGGCAGCGTCATCGCCTACGACACGCTGAACAAACTCAATGTCAAAGCGAACCTCGACGCGGGCAAGGCCCTCAATCTCGACAAGCTCAAGGGGCTGGTCACGTTCGGGTCTCCCCTGGACAAGATCGCCTTCTTTTTCCGCGAGCGCGCGGACAAGAAACAGGAGCTGCGACGGCAGCTGCTCGAGCACTTGCACGCGTTCAAGACGAAAGCATTCGACCTCGAAGCGTGCCGGATCAAGTTGCACAAGCCGCTTAAGCCGTACCTGGACCACGTCTCCTGGGTGAATTACTACAACACGCAAGACCCCGTGAGCGGGCATCTCGATTTCTACCGTGTCGACGAAAACGTGGAGATGAAAAACCTGCCGGGGCCGTGGGGCGTCGCGCACGTCCAGTACTGGGACGACAGGGCGTTTTTTTATCAGGATATCGTGAAGCGGTTTTTATGAGGTTGACGATCGTTTCTGTGCCGCCCTCGATAAAAAGGAGAGAGTTTTTATGGCTAGAAAAATCCGACTCTGTGGAGCAACAATACTACTGCTCATTTTTTCGCAGAACTTGAGTTATGCGGCGATCGACTGCAAAAAAGGTTTGATAACGCCGACAGAAGCTGATCTGGGAAAATATGCGATCATCCCCTGGTACGTCAATGAAGAAAATATGTATGACGCGCTGGTGTCGATTCAGACGAGAACGGACTACGAAGAAAGTTTACTGGCAATAAAACCCGTAGACTCGAATAACAACAAGGAAGAAAAGGACAGGCCCAAGAGGAGCTCCTCCGGCTCGGTAGAGTCCGAAATCATTCTCGGCTTGACGGATTTCATCGTCGATAGGGCAAAAGCGGAGGCAATTCAATGGTACATGACGGACATCCAGAACACCTTGTGCGGGGGCGAGTATCGGGTCTATTTCAATAATACCTGCGTGATGCAGTCACAATCCAAGGAAACGTTGCCCTTTCTGCCGGGGCTGGTCGAGGCGTTCAGAAAAGACATGGAAATCCTTCCCGCGGGCCTTCTGTGTAACTATGACGCGACCGATAAGGGCTATTATTTGATCAATCTCGTGAAACACCTTATAGGCGGCAGCCCCGTCGAAAATACGCTGGCGGGTCTTGCCGAGAATAAAAAAATTTCCGCGGAATGCTCGAGTGAAACGATCTCATTGAAACAAAGCACCTGCGACCTGTACATAGCCGGACTTTTCGCGCAAGCATACCTGAAGTGGGATAAAACACAAGATTGGAAGGCCGCCATGAAGTTCATCGACAACAGCTTGACGGCGAAGGGCCTTAATAATAATTTTCAGGATATCCATGAACAGAAGCAGTTTCTGCTGTATGTGGCCGATAGATTGCGAGATATGCGGCTACAGGTAAAAAAGCTTATGCGAGCTAAAAAGGAAGGCAACCAGGAACCGATCATCGCGGACGCCGCGCTGAAACTGGGAGAGGATGTAGCCGAACTGATTGATAATCCCCTTTATCGGTCCCTTCCCGGCGTCGACGGAAAATCCGTCAATTATGTGAAACCCGCAATCAAGGCGATGAATGCCGCGCGGGCAGGACGATATTCCGAGGCTCTGCTGGATTTTAATAAAATAATTTCCGAGTACAATAATCAGTTTGAAAATATTAATGAAAGGCTGCAACAAATACTTGTTGAACGAGTCGTTGATTTCAAAGGCATTGGTTTTGAAGAAAAAAATTTCGTAAACGCGAGGACGAGAACAAGTCTTTGCGTCCAGGCGTACGGCAGCTTCTACCCGGCGGAGCATCATGCCTGCGACTCGGTCGACGATCTGAACCAATTGCTCGAGCATGACGATTATTTCGAAATGGCGCTCAATAAGAACGCACAATATGAAAAAATGATAAGCGCCCTAATAATGATTTATTACAATCTAGACAATGGGCCGGGTAGTGCACATGATGCGCAAAAAAAGATGCTATTGAGAATCATTAACAGGCTGGTTTTAGAAAGGGACTCCGGGATTCCGCGCAGTCAATTTTGTTATAAAGAGCTTTTAGAGGCGTATTATGACTGGTTCAATCCGGATACCGTCAAAAAGGCGCGGCTGGCGTAAAATTTAACTGCAAACGACAGGGTCGACAAGATAAAAAGCGTCCTTAGCTCAATTCAGGCCAATCTCAAAAATGATTCGCCGAGCAGTTCGCAATGCACGAACAATTTATTGTCCCTTGCCGACAATAGCGACCTAGCGTCCTCGGACAATTCCGTCCAAAAGTATCTTCCCATCGTCGCTTCCCTGGCCACGGCAAAAACCCAGGACGAAGTTAAAAATGTGTTAAACGAGACTGCTGCGTCTGTTGGGTCATGGCGGTTAAAGCAGAAAAAAGACCACACCGGCTCATTCGGGGCGATGTTCGGTCTCGACACAGGATACGAATATCTCAGCGACTCCGCGCGTGACGGTTGGTCGGCCGGGCTCTTTGTCCCCGTCGGGGTCGATTTCACGACGACGAAGCTCAGGTATGGTCCCATCGCGTCGTGCGGCCTCTTTATATCCGCGCTGGATTTGGGGGCCATCGCGAACATGCGGTTGAGCGATAAAAGCGATTTTACCAGCAAAGAGGGGGACCTCCATCTATCCCAGGTCGCTTCTCCCGGCGCCTATGTTCACGTAAACGTAAAAAATACGCCGGTCGTAATTGGCATAGGCTGGTCGTACGTTCCACTCTTGCGGACCGAAAAGGTCAGCAACGAGAAGGTGGACAGGAGCGGTTCACGGGTGCTTCTTTTCCTGGCAATTGATTTGCCGATGTACTTTTTTTGATTAAACCAATAAGAAAAAGGCCTTTCCGCAGAAAGCCGAACAAGGTCATCCTAATTATGAAGGAGGAGGGTAACAATGACAGGAGATAGGCAACTAAAAAGAAGAAACTCAGGGCACGGTGTCTTTTTCGCTTTTTGCGTCGCGGTCGTCGCGCTTGGCGGTTTCGGCTGCGCTTTCGGAAAACCAGGCGGGCTGAACCCAGAAACGGTTGGTATTAAAATGTCGGAACAATATGAACCCATCGCGCCGCGTGTCAAGGAGTTCTCCCTGATGGCGCTCTTCTCGAAAATGGCGTACCGAAAAGACCTTTCGTCCAGCCACGGATGCGAGTATATAAACGATCCGTCCTACACGCCGAAGCCGATCGAGCTTTTCGAACAGGGCGGCAAAAGCGGCTGGAAGCGCTGGACCATGCCGAATGCTTGTTACGACGTCCATGGGCTGTATTACGAAACGTACGTGTACGCGAACGATCAAGGCGCTATCGAGGAAGCCGTCATCGCGATCCGGGGCACGGAGGGGACCAGCTTTTGGGACTGGCTTGCAAACTTAAGCGGCATGCTGCCCTTCGTGAAGACCGAATACGAGTACGCCAAAGAACGCATCGTTCCCCTAATCGATTCCCTGGCCGGATCCTACGGCGTTCAGCGCATTTACCTGACCGGACATTCGCTCGGCGGCGGCCTTGCGCAGGAGGTTTCCTATCTGAGCGGCAAGATTTCCGCGACCTACACCTTCGATCCTTCGCCGGTCACGAAATGGACCGGACTTAGGCTGGAACGCGAGATAAAAGTGAAAGACCCCGTCATTTACCGGATCTACGAGTCGAACGAAGTGCTGGAATATGCCCGCGACGTTTCAACGGCATTTGAGCTGCCGCGAACAAACAGAAAAGATTACCGGCTCAATTTTTTGCGAGCGGATGTCATAAATGCGCACGACATGAGCCACCTGACGTGCCAGTTCGCCGCGCGCGTTCCGGAGGAAGGAGCGGAGCATCATTATTCCCGGAAAGAAGCCCGGAGCGTCTTGGGGAAAAAAGAGCTTTGCCCTCAAGAGGTGCTGATACAGATACCTGTAATCTGGTGGGCGAAAAAGCAGTAAAAAAACGCGCGGTAGAAAAGAATTTCCCTGCTGATCGGCGGTGGGTGTCCCCTTGAAGGGAAGGCAGAGAGAGAAAAAAGCTGTCATGTGCTTGACAACATAATTTCGTAAGTTCATACTGACCCACAGAATTTTCTGAAAAACGGACGCGGGCCGCTGCGGCAGGAACCGAGCCCGAATCACAGGAAAACAGGGGGAGGCAAGAAAGCATGGCAGGGAGAACCGGATTAGCGGGGTTTCGACAGATCATCAGCACGGTAGCGCTGATCGTGTTCGCTTCAGGAACATCGATTGCCGCCGACGGGAATCTTTGCGAGGTGCATAACGAAGCCGCGCCCGCATTGTGCTCATACGAGCCGACTACCGTCGGATATACCTATGACAGCGACGATAGCGGATTCATGGACTTCAAGCTGTCCGTCCGCTACCAACTGTTTCCCGACTGGTTGACGCGAGGGCAAAATTATTTTTTCGATCACCATGTTGGATACGATAGCGCGTTGTACTTTGCCTTCACCGGCCGCTTCGGCCAATATATCAAGACACGAGAATCCTCGCCCGTTGTGGAAAAGCTGTTCAATCCAAAGCTGTTTTATCGCTACTGGACGGATAGAACGGAGGAAAATTATCTGGACTTTGCCTTTGCCCACCAATCCAACGGGCAGTCGATCGACAGCCCCGCGCAGTATCAGGCCGCGCTCGCGACAGCCAAGAATGAGAATGAGGTCAAGGATCAATTGAGCCGCGGTTGGGATTATTGGGAAATTGTCTGGAAAAAGGCGCTCTATGAACGGCCCAAGCCGACCGCGGGACCGACCGATCCGCGCTTGAGCGAAGTATGTAAAGACGTTCATGAAGACATATCGGTCAAACAGGCGTGCGGCAAAGAATTTCCGAACGGCATCGATAAGGAAGAAAAAAAGAAAACAAGCGTCGTGTCCTACGTCGGGTATAAATATTTTTTGACACACGGTCCCCTGGAAGGCTTTCAGGAGAACTACAACACGTGGGAAAACGATCCGCAAGGAAAGCGCCTCGATCGGGTGAGCGGATTTTCCATCCTGCTCAAGTGGATCATCCGGAGCGAATACAAGGTCGCCGGACGATTTGAAACCGGCGTCCGCGACGCCTTCCAGTTTAAGACCTATCGGCTTGAACTCGGCGGAAAGGTCGAACAACTCCCGGTGAGTGTGTGGTGGCAGACCGGCTACAACAGCGATCTGGCCCAATATTATAAAAAAGTGCATTCATACGGCATACAGGCGGAGATCGGCAGTTTCTAACGACGGACAAGAGTCTGGCAGAGGGAAGAAACGAGAAATTAAATGGAGCAGAATAGGGAAAGCATAAATAGAAACGACGAAAATGTCACTTATTTTGGGGTCCTTTAGGCTCGGGGAGACGCATGAGAGCAAGCATCAGAACAGGGATCGTGTTTTTCATTCTTGCGGCGATCGGCTGCACGACCGTGACGCAGTTTCGGCTGCCGCCCAACACGGCTATCGTCGTCAAGAGACAAAAATTCATAGCGGAAAAGGACGGGTATGCGGACGTCGAAGTCCATCCTTTTTCCTGGAAGGGGGCGTCATACACGCTTCTGAAAGATGACGAGGTCGTGCAGACGGGAAAGCTAAGATCATCGTTCAGGGTCGCCTCGCTGTTTTTACCGCCGTTTGCAATATTTTACTGGCCCAAGGGCTTCGGCTCCGACTGCTACGATTTGACGCAGAAAACACCGACCGGAGAACCCGGTCCCTGTGTCGTGCATGAAACTCCAAAAAGAAAAATGCGGATGGATGCAAGAAAGGCTTGGCAGGGAGGGCCGGATTAGCGTGAAGGCCCGGCATGTGCGGCAGCGCAGAAGGTTGTCAAACTATGTGTCCCGTTGGGAAAGCATAGCTAGAAATAACGTTCGGAGTCGCGAATGGATATGCTGAAAACATTCGCCGTCCTCGGTCTTGTTGCCTTCCTCGCTACGGGGTGCGCGGCCAATCGCGTCGATCTGGTCGACACGGCGTTCTGGACCGAGGAACTCATTGTCCGCGAGATCGAGTACAACGACAAGGGGCTGCCGGTCATCGGCGCTACGCTTTCCCGGAGGCCGTCCGGCCCGGGCGATCGGTTCTCCGTGGTGCGCCTGGCAAAGGGCAGGCCCGTGATCAGCTACGACATTGCCGTCGTCAGGCAAAAGCCCGACTTCGCGAAACCGTTCCGGACCGTGTACGAATGGACGGGCAAGGGGTTCAGGGACGGCGCTTATTCCACCGGCGGCCTGGCCGGCGTTTTCTCGGAAGACCCGTCGCACGTTCAAGTGAGGGAAGCGACGGTACTGGAAATGGCGATCGTCGTGATCCCGGTCACCCTGGGCACGGTGGGCGGGTTCGTCGTGGGTCTTGCCGACGGGATCAAGCAGACCGCGCTGGAGGCGAGCAAGGTGGTGGTGAACGGAGAACAGGCGATCACCTGCACCACCTACGAGTACGACAGCTACGGCCGTCTCTTCACCATGCGCATGTATACGCCCGACCGTAAGCGGGAACTGGTGCGGACCTATTTCTCGTACGAGGACACCGGACCCACGCCAAGCAAGACGACGGTCAAGAGCCTGGCAGAGGGGAAAGAACGGGAAATTAAATAGGGCTGAAGTATAGAAACGCAACGTAAGCAATGAGGTACTCAAATATTTGCAGAACGATTATTTCACTGCTGCAAGGAGGCGGAAATGACGAAACAAACGGTGGACATCCTGTTCGGATTGATCAAGTTCGACATGAACCAGATACAGAATTACCGGGAAGCGATCTTCAATGTATCGGCAGCCATTGTTGCGGCGGCGTTCGGCATATCGGCGTTTATCTACCGCAAGGATTGTGTGCTGAACAGCGGCTATAAAGCCAGAATCATCGTCGTTACAAACGTGCTCCTGATCCTCGCAACCGCTGTTGTCGCATACCACTACCAAGGCGGCCTCTACGCCAGCAGGGGCGCGCTTGAGATGAGGGAAGAAGCGCTACAAGCCCATTTATTCGAAGGTCAGCCCTTAATCGGGACCTCCTTGTATCCGAAGCACCCGGAACAACACAAAAACAATATGTCCAGTACGCTCGAAAAAATACCCTTGTATCTTGCGATGGCGATCCTGGGAATCAAGGCGATCATAGAGGGCATGCTGCTGTCAAAAGCATGCGTTGATAAAACAGCGCAAGAAAAACCGATCGACGCGAGTTGAGCGAACCGCAAAAACACGCTTGACAGGGCAAATGGGGGGCATACACTCATTTTGTTCTTCTGAGAACGCTGCCGCCTGTTTGCGCGGCCGAGATCGCAGCCCGGCGAGAAACGCACCGTAAGCACCAACGTCCGCAAAAAGTCCCATAACTCGTTCGCAGAAAGGAGTCTTCCCATGAAATTCAACAAAAACCTCGGCATGCTCTTAACAGGCATCTGGCTCATCGTAACCGGGCTGATACCGCTTCTGGATCTCCGTTTTTCGGGGCTCGGTACGCTGATGGCCGCCCTCGCAATCGCCGCGGGCGCTTTGATCGTAATGGGGCGATAGGCCGGGTTGACCGTGCCAGGCTTGCCCCCGAGGGAAAAGAAATTCGGGTTCAGTGCCCGAGAGCGGCAGGCCATGTGTCGAACCATGCGGGAAACAATGAATGTTAAGAGTAAAGACCTGATTCCAGCGGAGTCGTTTCATGAAATCAATAATTCCAAGGGCAGTCATTGAGCAGAAGATCTTACTGATGCGAGGTCAAAAAGTAATGCTGGACAGAGATCTGGCGCAGCTTTATGGAGTTGAGACGCGTGTCCTGAACCAGGCGGTGCGAAGGAACCTTGATCGTTTCCCGGACGATTTCATGTTTTCACTTACGAGGGAAGAGATTATGAGGATATCACAATTTGTGATATCCTCAAACGCATCTCTCGAAACCTTGAAGTTTTCCAAGAATGCACTGGTTTTTACCGAATACGGCATCGCAATGCTTTCGAGCATTTTGAACAGTCCGCGCGCAATTCACGTAAACATCCAGATCATGAGGACCTTCGGCAAATTACGGAATATGATTTCAAGTCACGGAGACTTAGCGAAAAAGCTGGCCGCACTCGAAAAAAAATATGACGGTCAATTCCAGGTTGTTTTTGAGGCGATAAGGCAGATGATTAAGGTCGAGGATAAACCGAGGAAGAAAATCGGCTTCATCGCACGGGAACGTCAGGCAGTATATGAAAAAACTCGGAAAAATAAAATGTCAAGAGTAAAGACCTGACCCTGCCGAGGTTCCCGGTTTGATGAGGGAGGGCTGGCCAAGGCAGCTACGGTAAGGCTCGTGAGGCACCGTCAGACGAAAGGGACGGGAACAGATAGGCCGAACCTAAAGCGGCAGCAACCAGCTCTCTACTCTACCTACTGGGTCGAAAATAGAGGTACCAACCAACGGGTCAACATCAACGGGACTCCGCCCCGTGGGTTACCCGCGTGTTAGTCTGCCAAAAAACAATGATCCCTTGGAGGTGATATGAGTGATATAGAACTTCATTTGTTCAGAATAAAATTTATTCGCCCAATCCAAACCTCCATGCTGCACGATCAAAAGTCTGCTTCGGAAATATTCAAGGAGGCAATATCAGCCAAGCCGTCATCTGAGTTCCGTCAAGATTACATTTGGCACATTGGAAATATTAAGAAGATAGATGATTACGGCGGGTCACTCGCCGTCGGGAGGACGACCAAGACAACAGTTTCTAAGTACGATATTGAATCTGGTAATTTTGTCGAGGAGTATTTTGAACAAAGCCCATACACAATTTGTCTATATGATCTTCGCATAGGATTTCTGGCTATCGCGAAAAAATCAAAGCTTGCCCCAACTTCGGCTGGCATTGCAAGCAAATTGAAGAAGTTGCTCGATACAACCCAAGTTGTCAGGCTAAATGAACTAGATGTTCGTATTGATCCGATATCAGATCCAACTGGATTTATACAAAAGTTATCTTCTGCATACGCGCTCAAGCGTTTTACCGCTCACTTCACTGGCCCTAACCCGACAGATGCGGATGAACTATTTCAAAAACCAATTTCTATTTATTGCCAAGCTGTTAACGGAGTCAGTGGGAAAGTCGTTACTGATGGTGATGCCCTCAATAATGAGGTTGTTGTTGAAGTGACAAAATCAGTTGCTGCTACAGCAAACGAAGCATCAGCAAGAATTGTTGAAAGGCAAGGACAACGCGCTAAAAATATTCACCTCCGTGGGGACCCTGCAAAAAAGACCTTTGCCGAGGAACGATTTTCAGAGGAAATAGCGCTCAACGATATGAGGAATGAATACCGAAGGATAAGGGGCTAACATGCAAGAAATAAATCTCTATTCTTCAGAGGAACTACTATCAAAAATCAATCAGTTACCCAATTCTTTTATATATAGAGGGCAATCAGACGCCAGTTGGTCGCTTCAAACAACACTTGAGCGTGGGTGTGGTGTTAATTATTCTAAAGAATTTGCAGAAAAATATGAAGCGTATGCAATAGATCAATTTTCTTCTCGGTTCCACTTATATGATAAAGAAAACATACAACCCAGCAGTTTGCTCGAATGGTTGGCCATTATGCAGCATTACGGTGTGCCAACTCGTCTTCTTGATTTCACAACGAGCCCATATGCAGCTTTGTACTTTGCGTTAGAAACATATGATATCGTCCGGCGCCCAGACATTGCCCTATATTGCATCGACTACGCAGAACTTATGAAAAGAACTTTAGAGATTATTAAATTAGAAGACAATGAGTTTAACGAAACTCGACAGTCAATAAACGGAAAGCAAGATGAGATATTTAAAAAATACGTTGATAGATTTAACAGAAATGTTTTGTGGGTAACTGAGCCGCAGATGTTGAATGCAAGAATCGATAAACAGTCAGGCTGTTTCCTTGTTGCAGGAAATAAGGGACGACGAGTAAGTGAAATTATGGCTGATACTGGATATCAAGAGGTCACTATGACCAAATACATCTTTCCTGGTGCCAATGTGGAATCAGTATTTGCTCTACTGCGCAAGATGAACATCTCTGGCAAGAGTATTTATGGCGATCTAATGGGCTTGTCTAGATCGCTTGCTCTGGATTTAAAGATATACGGAGCATAATAAAAAGCTCCTTGAGGGTCAAAGCTCCTTGAGGGTCAGGTCTTGTTTCTTGATATTTGTCAGAAAAGGTATCGCGAATCAGGGGGGGGCACCATGTCGACTAAAGAAAAGTCTTTGCCAAGCGCAGCCGAGCCGGCCAATGGCGAGAGAATTTTGGGGACGTTGGTTCTAACTATGCTTTTCACTGGATCAGTATAGTTTGGGAAAGAATGCAGTCGGGGATGTTGACACGCGACGTGCAAAATCATATGAAAAAAGCCGATAACATGCACTGCCCGAAATGTCATAATGAAACGTCCTCGGCCATCGAGTGCGGTTTCTGCGGGACCGTTTTCGACAAACACCGAGAGCGCATCCAAGAGCCGTCGGTCTCCGGTGAGCAGTTCGGCTCGGGGGAATATCGGGAGGGGAACGCCGCAAGCAAGTATGGAAACTATCCTACCCTGACCTGCCGATATATCGCGACAGCGATTGACCTGATTTTCATTCTTGCCGTAATGATCCTGATCGCCTATCTATTCGAGAACACCGGCGAGACCGGTGTCAAGGTCCGTGCAGGCCTGGTTCTGTTTCTATTCTTCGTATATGAGCCACTCTGCACGAGCCGATTTTGCACGCTGGGGCAGAAGCTCATGAGAGTGCGCGTCAGACGATATCCTTCCCGGGAGCGCCTATCGCTGTTCATGGCATACATCCGGATCCTGGTAAAGGCCTTGCTCGGGGTGCTCTCGTTCTTTACCCTGCCGTTCAGTAGAAAGCGGCGGGCCATTCATGACCTGGCCGCACGCTCGATCGTCGTTTTCGCTGATTGACCTTTGCCGGTCAATGAGGGCCGCGAGGTTTAACTAAAAAAGAGAGGCAAAACATGAAACCACAGAGGGCGCCGAGGAATGCCTGGGTAAAACCCAAGCACTTTGAGTTTATTTATCAATATGATGCTCTGTGTTCTCTGTGGTTAATTCTTGACAATATGTCAACGTGAACGAGGAGGGCTATCATGGAAATCCGTGTTGCGAATGGAGGGAAATGCAAGGCAGATATTTATAACGAGGACGGCTACACCACCGTGGTCCTGACCGAATTAACCGGCAGCCTGCTTAAGAACACCTACGAGGTCGTCGCGACCTCGGTGTATCAACAGCATCTGAAAGGCAAAGCCGATCCGAAGTGCGTCGTGTGGCTTGGGCATCTCCCGGGGGAAGGGCACTTCGAGATCCTGATGCCGTGGCACGCCGACCGCTCGGGCTACGGACCGGCGCAGTGGTATAAAAGGAAGTCGCCGCCTGCTAATCCTGCGGCGTAATACAGCCTGAGGGGTCTTGGGAGCGTTGGAAAATGCATCATAGGAGCATCGAAAATTCCGCCCGCGCGTGTTGCGGGGAGCGAAACAGGCGAAGGCTTGCCTTGACGATGTTTCTGATCTTGTCCCTGGCGCCGTCTTTGTCGCAGGCCGCGTTCTTTACGTGGACCGACAGTTCCGGGAAGGCATGGTACGTCGATACGCTGGAAAAGGTGCCGCCGGAATATCGCGACCAGGCGAAAAATCCGCCGCGGACCGGCGAGATGAACGTTGGGAACGCGGCCAAAAAAGACGAACAAGCGGGCGGCTCGGTCCCGCACGTGGACCGCTCCGGAAAAGGAGAAAGCTATTGGAGAGGCCGGGCCGACGAGCTGCGCAAGCAGATACGCCTGGAGGAAGACAACATCGCTTTCTACAAGGAAAAGCGGGCGGAGTGCGAAGAGTCGCAAAAGAACATCATTACCCGCAGAAGGAATTGCTCCGCTTTGTACGGAGAAAACCAGACGCGCTCGGAATGGAATATCCAGCAGGTGAGGACCAAGCTGGACGTCGAGCTGCCGGAGGAAGTCAGAAAGGCCGGGGCGTACCCCGGCTGGCTGCGGGAACCTCAGCCGGGCCCCGCCACCCAGCCCGGGGGCGCCGCGACAGGCCCGCATCTCGACAACTTCGGGAGGGGAGAGCGCTGGTGGAGGGACCAGGCAGACGAACTGAGAAGGCAGATACGCGTGGAAGAGGACAACCTGGCTTACTATGACGAACAGGAAAACGCGTGCGTGGAAGCCCAGAAAACGTATATCGGCTGGAAAAGAAACTGCGCGTTGAAGTACCAGTCGTCGAAGCAATATATCGAGCGCAGGATCAAGCAGTTCAAAACGCGTCTTGAGGTCGAGCTGCCGGAAGAAGCGAGAAAGGCCAATGCGTACGCCGGGTGGGTGCGGGAATGACCCTGATCTCGTCCGGCAGGGCGGCGCAAAATTTCTTGACAACGCGCAAAGCCCCTTCTATACTCGCGTGAACAGCGTGTAACAGAAAAGTGCACGAGACGCTTCAGACGCGAGTTCCAAGGGGGGTCGCCATGAGCATCCGGATTCTTTTGGCGGACGATCACAACCTGATGCGGCAGGGGATCCGCACGCTGATCACCGAACAACCCGGCATGAGCGTGGTGGCCGAGGCCAGGGACGGCGCGTCAGCGGTCGGGCTGGCGACCGAACTGCGGCCCGACATCATCATTATGGACATCTCCATGCCCGGGGTAAGCGGCATAGAAGCGACCCGGCAATTGTCTGAGTTAAAAACGGCGTCAAAAATCATAGCGCTATCGATGCATCTCGATCGCCACGTGGTTCTGGACATGCTCGCCGCCGGCGCGTCGGGATATCTACTCAAAGACTGCATCTTCGAGGAAGTGGTGCTCGCCGTGCGGACCGTGCTGGCTGACGGCATGCATCTCAGCCCCCCGGTCGCCGAACTCGTTCTGAGGGACTTTGTTCAACAGGCCTCCCGGGATGAACTCTCGCCGCTGGAGGAACTCCCGGACAGGGAGCGGAAAATCCTGCGCCTCGCTGCGGAAGGCGGAAGTCCCGAGGAGCTCGGCCCCCAATTTGATATGAGTGCCGAAGCCGTCTCCACCTGCCTCCAGCGGATCATTCTCGATTATATCGCGCCTTATTTTCATGAATCCGGCGCCGGCGTAAAAGTGCTCTCGGGGGTCTCCCTTACCCCGAGGGAGCGGGAGATCCTGACCTGGATAAAGGAAGGGAAAAGCACCTGGGAAATATCGTCGATAGTGGGCCTGAGCCAGGACACCGTGAAATACTATCTGAAGAAGACCTTCCAGAAGCTCAATGCAACCAACCGGACGCAGGCGATCGCGGTTGCGCTTGACAACAAACTCATAGACTGGTGAGCACCAGCGCGTACCTGGTGCAGCTTTTGGCGCAGCGGATCAGAGGGGGATCGTGAAAAAAGAGACCGATAAAAAAGAGGAAAACCAGGAAGAACCCCGGGAAGGCAGCCTCCTGCTGAATATCGGGAAGATCGTTTTTCTCATCGCGGTGCTGGTCGCGGCATGGTTCGTTCTGGAAAAGCTGATAGAACGCAAATAACCCGGGCCGGGAACGTGAGCCAAAGGCCCGGCCGAGCCAGAGGCGGTCCACTTTGCGATCCGCCAAAAAAAGTGAAATAATACTTGACATTTCAGCGCGGAAGAGGCATTATAGGAGCCAGAAGTTCCGGATGTTCTTGTAGGGAAACCGCAAAGACATAGGCTTTGCGGTATTTATTTTGTCCTTTTCCGTCGCTTCAATTCACGAGAAGGAGGTAGCTCATCATGGAAACCGGTACAGTAAAATGGTTCAATGATTCCAAAGGCTTTGGATTCATTACCCGTGAAAAGGGCGGCGATGTCTTCGTTCATTTCGGCGACATCCAGGACAGCGGCTTTAAGTCGTTGGCCGAAGGCCAGCAAGTGCAGTTCGACGTTGTCGACTCGCCCAAAGGCCCCAAGGCAGCCAACGTGGTAAAGCTTTAAGCGATTGCTTACCCATTTGCAGGCCCTGATTTATTCAGGGCCTGTTTTTTTTCACTGCTCTCCCTCACGGCAAGGAGGACCCTGCGGATGAAAATGACGTATAAAGAAAAGCTGGGATTGGAAAAGGCCGCCCTGGCCGCCACGGGGCTGGTGTCAGCGCGCCACGCCGGGATCTCCAGCATCGAATTTCACATGACCTATTACAAGCGGGGCCTGGATGCGGTCCTCATGAAGCG
>JBGPHF010000010.1:0-14981 GCA_041484215.1 Nitrospirota bacterium | reverse complement strand
TATCGTTCGCATTTACCGCATCATAGTCCGCCTCGTTCGCAAAGGTAAGCGGCAGGATGCCGAAGTTGATCAAATTCGCGGCATGAATGCGCTCGAAGGATTTTGCGATCACGGCTTTTACTCCTAAATACATCGGACAGATCGCCGCGTGCTCGCGGCTTGAGCCCTGGCCGTAGCTTGCCCCGGCGATCACGATATTGTGGACCCCGGCCTTCTTGTTTTCGAGCGCTTTCTTCGAGAACGACGCGTCCACTCCTTCGAACACGAACTCAGCGTACTTCGGGATGTTCGAACGGTACTTGAGCCGGGAACCGGCGGGCATGATATGGTCCGTGGTGATTTTGTCTCCGACCTTGATCGCGACGACTCCTTTGATATGTTCGGACAGCGGCTCCGCGGCTGGCGGGTCCCCGATGTTCGGGCCTCGGTACACGGAAACGGACAGCGGGTCCTTGGCCGGAGGCAGGACCATGGAATCGTCGATCCAGAACTGCTCCGGCATCGCGAGCTCGGGATAGGGGATGCCCAGGTCGCGCGGGTCCGTGATCCCGCCCGTAAGCGCGGCTGCAACAGCGGACTCGGGGCTCGCGAGATAGACTTTCGCGCTCCGGGTGCCGGAGCGGCCCTCGAAATTCCGGTTGCTCGTGCGGATCGATACCGCATCGGTCTTCGGGGCCTGGCCCGCCCCGATGCAGAACCCGCAGGTGGCTTCCAGCACCCGCGCGCCGGAAGAGATGATATCCGCAAGCGCCCCGTTCTTCGCGATCATTTCGAGGACCTGACGCGAGCCGGGCGCCACGCCGAAGCTGAGGTCCGGGTAGACGCGCCTGCCCTTGAGCATCGCGGCCACGAGCATCAGGTCGCGATACGACGAATTGGTGCACGAGCCGACCATGACCTGGTCGACCTTCGTTCCGGCAAGCTCCTTTACCGTCCCAATGTTGTCGGGCGAGTGCGGCTTGGCCATGAGAGGCTCTACCTTGTCAAGGTCGATTTCGATTACCCGGTCGTACTCCGCGTCCGCATCAGCCGTAAGCTGCGCCCATTCGTTTTCCCTGCGCTGGGCCTTGAGAAAAACTCTCGTGACCTCATCGCTCGGAAAGACCGACGTAGTCACGCCCAGTTCCGCGCCCATGTTGGTGATCGTTGCCCGCTCGGGCACGGAAAGCGTTTTCACGCCTTCGCCGGCGTACTCGATCACCGTGCCGACGTTGCCCTTGGTCGTGAGCATTCTGAGGATCGCAAGGATCACGTCCTTTGCCGAGACCCAGGGCTGCAGCTTTCCCGTCAAGTTCACCTTCACCACCCGGGGACAGGTCAGATAAAACGGTCCTCCGCCCATGGCAACGGCCACGTCCAGCCCGCCCGCGCCGATCGCGATCATGCCGATGCCGCCCCCTGTCGTGGTATGCGAATCGGAACCGAGGAGCGTCCTTCCCGGCCTGCCGAAGCGCTCGAGATGGACCTGGTGACAGATGCCGTTGCCCGCTTTCGAATAGTGGATGCCGTATTTCGAGGCAACGGTCATCAAATACCGGTGGTCGTCGGCGTTCTCGAACCCGTCCTGGAGCGTGTTATGGTCCACGTAGCTGACCGAAAGCTCGGTTTTTACCCGGGGAACGTCCATGGCCTCGAACTGCAAATAGGCCATGGTGCCGGTCGCGTCCTGCGTAAGAGTCTGGTCGATCTTGATCGCGATTTCCGTGCCCGGTTCGAGTATGCCCTCGATGAGGTGAGCTTCCAATATTTTGTAAACGAGATTTTTGCCCATGCGCCACCACGCTCCTTTAATGAAAGAATGACCGCGACATTATATTTCAAGAGTCCTGATAAGGCAAATGGAATTTCGCTTCGATTCTCTTTTGACATGATCGGCAGGCTGTGGTAAAGTGCGGAACATTTTTACGAGCGAGGACCACAAACCATGAAACCCCCTTTTGACGCCACAACAATCAATGGCATGACGCTCCGGAACCGCTTCGTGCGCTCAGCGACCTGGGAAGGAATGTGCGACGAGCAGGGGCGGCCCGGCGAAAAGCTGATCGCGTGCTACGGCGCGCTCGCCAAAGGCAAGGTCGGCCTTATCATCACGGGCTATGCCTTCGTGCGGCCCGACGGGAAACAGATGCCCGGTTCCCTGGGAGCGCAGAGCGACGATTTTGCGCCGGATATGAAAAGGCTTTCCGCGGCGGTCCATGACGAGGGCGGGAAGCTTTGCATGCAGCTCGTGCACGCAGGCGGACAGGGAAGGGCCTCGGGCGGAAATCGCCTCATCGCTCCGTCGGCTGTGGAAGCGGCCCAGTACTCGGCAGTGCCTTTGGAGATGAGCCCCCGGGACATCGAAGAGGTCGTGGCGGCTTTCGGCGCCGCTGCGCGCAGGGCAAGGGAGTGGGGGTTCGACGCGGTCCAGCTCCATGCGGCGCACGGCTATCTGATTAACGAATTTCTCTCGCCTCACACGAACAGGAGGACCGATTCGTACGGTGGGAGCATCGAGGGCCGCTGCCGGTTTCTCCTGGACGTATTCCGAAGCGTGCGGAGCGCGGTCGGAAATAATTTCCCCGTGCTCGTAAAACTCAACGGCTCCGATTTCCTGGACAACGGCCTGCTGATCGGCGAAGCAACGGTCGCGGCCGTGGCCCTGGACCGGGAAGGAATCGACGCCATCGAGGTGAGCAGCGGAACCCCGGCTTCCGGCGACCATTCTCCGGTGCGGAAGAAGATCGACGGGCCGGAGCAGGAAGCTTATAACCTCCCATTGGCAAAGAGCATCAAGGCTGCAGTCAAATGCCCCGTCATGGTTGTCGGCGGTTTCAGGACCTTCGGGGTAGCGCAGAAGACCCTGGAGAAGGAAGAAGCCGACTATGTTTCGCTCGCCAGGCCTTTAATCCGGGAACCCGGCCTCGTTGCGCGCTGGCAAGGGGGGGACAGCTCCCGGTCCCGCTGTATTTCCTGCGGTGGCTGCTACCGGCCCGGGCTGAGGGGCCAGGGCATTGCCTGCATCGTCGATCAAGCGGAAAAAAAGAAGGCAGGAGCGGCGGCGGTTTAAGTGGCAGATGCGTTGACCCTGTCCGTCGCCGGAGCCCGACGAGGACAAAAGAGAGGTTTCTGTGCTATAGTTACGGCAAGTATCGCGGTGCCCGGCGGAAGCCGTAATTTTCAGCGAGAACGTAAAGGAGAGAGACATGGTACAGAAAGCGAGTCCCAAACTCACGGAGCTGATGAACCAGGCGATAGCCGGTGAGCTTCAAGCGATTGTCCAGTACATGTGGCACCACATCATGGTAAAGGGGATGAACTCCGCGTCGCTCATGGACGTATTCGAGGGCGTCGCAATGGATGAGATGAAACACGCGGAAAAAATCGCGGAGCGGCTGTTCTATTTCGACGTGAATCCCACCACCAAGCCGAATCCCATCGCGATGGGCGGCACGCCGGAACAGATGCTGAAGGCCGATGTCAAGGCGGAGGAAGAGGCGATCGCGCTGTACAAGGACATTATCAAACAGGCGGCTTCCGAAGGCGACGAGACCACGCGGTTGCTGTTCGAGGAAATCCTCTCTCAGGAAGAGGGCCATCACGATACCTTTACGACGCTGCTGGGACAGTAAGAAAAATGGGCGGGCGAGAGCCTGCCTTTGCTTCAAAGATCAAATCCCAAGCACTAAATCCCAAATAAATTTTAAATGCCAATTTTCAAAATTCAAAACGTCTCACTGTTTGAATTTGTGATTTGGAGCTTATTTGGGATTTGCTATTTGGTGCTTGTAATTTCCCCCGCTCTGCGGGGGCCTACGGCATCCTGAATTCCTTGCCCGCTATGCGCACGGTGAGCACGGGACAGGGGGCCTTGCGCACGACCTTTTCCGCGGTGCTGCCGAAGAGCATGTGATCGATGCCGGTTCTTCCGTGAGTGCCGAGAACGATCATGTCCGCGACCCTGTCTTTCGCCGTCTTGATGATTTCGACAAAGGGAACGCCGCGCACAACCATCTTTTCCACGTCCTTGACCTTGGCGGCCACCTCCAAGGCCCATTTGTCCATTTCTTTCCACGCGCTTTTCTGCATGTCCTCGACGAGATCGGTCACGGACAAGGACGAGGGGATATACCATTCGGCGATGCTGATGTCCTGGATGACATAGAGGAGGACGAGCTTGGCCTTGTAGTCGCGCGCCAAGGAAACTGCGTGGTCCATAGCCGCGCGGGCGCCGTTGGAAAAGTCCGTCGGAAACAGAATGGTTTTGATCTGCATGGAAACCTCCTCGCACCTATTATTACGCTAAGTTTAGCTCCTGTCCGGCGCGCTGTCAAACGAAATAAGCATGGCCAGTTGCTTGCTCGTCGATAAAAAAACTAAACGATCCGTCTGCCTACTGCGCGATGCAGCGGGGCGCGCTTCGCGAATATTCACTTGACTGGCCGGCGATGCTTTCATACAATGGATACGTCGCTTTTGGAGCGCTGAATTAGCGAGGAAGAGCTTCGCCTGTTGTTGCGTAACAGTGAAACGATGCGGCGGCAAAGGGACGTGAAATGAACCTGCATCAAATCATCAGCTATCCGCTCTACGCAGGGGGCATCCTTGAAATAATTCTCGGGATCGCCCTTCTCAAGAAGGCGCCTCGCCAGGGCCGGGCAATGCAGGCTTGCGCGGGCCTCTTTTTTTCCTCGGCCGCCTTCGTATTGTGCACGGCCATATCGTATACCCTCGAGTCCCAGGGCCGGGACTACAATTTCTTCAATCGCGCCTGCTGGATCGGCTGGTTCATGATCCCCGCGTGTCTCCAGTTCGTTTATTATATGGAGGACGAGAACAGCCGCGCCGCGCGCATCGTAGGCTACGTTCTTTATCCGTTCTGGAGCCTGGTCCTGGCCCTGACCCTTTTCACCAACCTGGTGGAGCCGGGGGACCCGTCCCTGATACCCTTCATGGACCTCGACGGCCCCCTGGAAAAACCCGCTCGGGTCATCGGCGCCGTCATGGCCCTCTGGCTCCTTGTAGAACTGTATCGGGCTAAAAACCGGATGAGCGGCAACAAAAAAGCGCAGTTCAACCTGTTCTTTTACGGCACGCTCTTTTTCAACCTCGGCTGTATTCTCGTTGCGGGCGTGCTCCCGATTTTTGGAGCGATCAACCCGGCGTTTACCACGTTCGTGAGCCTCCCCTGGGTGGTGATCACGTATTACGCGATAACGCGGCACCGGCTCTTCGATTTGCGGCTCCTGGTTTCCCGCGGGATCAATATTGCGATTCTGTCGGTCTTCTTCTCTTCCCTCCATATTGTTCTGTTCAAATTATTATCGCCGTCCCTCGGCGACTCCCTGGCAATCCTGCTTTCGCTGGCGGTCATCGGGTTGATCTTTTTCGGGACCCGGTTCAGCGGGTTTGTGCAGCAGCGGGTGCAGAAACTGGTCTTGCAGAACAAGTACGACTACCAAAGCGTCCTCAGGGAGTCCATCAACGCCCTGGTCACGATCCTGAATCAGGACGAACTCCTGGCCTACCTCATCCACAGCATAAAAAAAAGCATGGGCGTAGAGAGCTTTTGCTTGGCACTCAAGGTGGAGGGAGGCCGGGAGGCCCGGCTCTACGGCGATGGAGCGCTTGCCCAAACGAAGCCGGACCACCTCATGAGCGACGACATCGTTGAATGGCTGCGCGGCGCCAATCATGTCGTGGTCAAAGAGGAGCTTGAAAGCATGGGCCCGCGCGATAAAAACCGCGTGATGCACGCATATCTGACGGAGCTGGGCGCCGAGGTAATCGTGCCCCTGGTTTATAAAGGAAATATCAGCGGGGTCATCGCGCTCGGGCGGAAAGGCAACGGGGACCCCTATATACAGAGCGATATCGGGCTCCTGGAATCGCTTGCCGGCCATGCCGCCATCGCCATCGAGAATGCGCGGCTGTATGAAGAGGCCCGACGGTCGAAAGAGTCTTATTTCGCAAGCGAGGCGAAGTTTCGCACGCTGGCGGACACGGCCGCCACCGCTATTTTTATCCATCAAGGCGGCAACTTCCTTTACACGAACCGCGCGGCGGAATTCATCGGGGGATATACGACCGATGAATACCTGTCCATGAATTTCATGAGTCTTGTCCATCCCGATTACGTGGAAATGATCAAGACCCGGGCGCGGGAACGCTTGGCCGGGGGCCAGACGCCGCCGCAGTACGAATTCAAGCTCGTCAGAAAGAACGGCGAGGAGCGGTGGGTCCTCATGACCGCGGGCGTCACGAATTACGAGGGAAAACCCTCGGTCCTCGGCACGCTCATCGATATTACGGCGCGCAAGCAGGCTGAGGAAGAGCGTGAGGGTTATTACCAGGAGCTGCAAGCGACAACGCTGTCCCTTCGGGAGAGCGAGGAAAAATTCCGCTCTCTGGCGGAAACCGCCCCGGCCGCGATCTTTATTCATCAAGGCGGCAAGTTCCTGTACGCGAACGAGGCGAGCGTGTCCATGATCGGGTATTCGCACGAAGAATTCCTCGGCATGGATTTTTGGGGCGTCACGCACCCCGCGGACAAGGAAATGGTCCTGGCACGCGGGCGTGCTCGCCTTGCCGGCGATCGATCCCCCGAGCGGTACGAACTCAGGATCATAACGAAAAGCGGCAGGGTGCGCTGGGTGGACATGACGGCTGCGATTATCGAGTATGACGGCAAACCCGCGGTCCTCGGGAGCGCGTTTGACGTCACGGCCCGCAAGCAGGCGGAGGAGGAACGGGAGCGCCTCAACCAGCAGCTGCAAGAAGCGCTGCAATCCCTCCGGGAGAGCGAGGAAAAGTTCCGCACCCTGGCAGAAACCACGACCGCGGCGATATTCATTCACCAGGGGCAAAAGCTCGTGTACGCGAATACGGCGGGCGTTACCATGACCGGGTATACGCGGGAAGAGCTGCTGCGGGAGGACTTCTGGGCGGTGCTTCATCCCGACTATCAAACGCTCGCGAAGGAGCGGGGGCAGGCGCGTCAGAGCGGGGACAAAGCGGCCCAGGAATACGAGTTCAGGTTTGTCAGAAAAACCGGCGAAGAGCGCTGGGCCGCCACGACCGCGGGGGTGATAGAATACGGCGGAAGGCCCGCGATCATCGCGACTATCTTCGACATCACCGGCTGGAAGCTTGCCGAGGAATCCAAGAAAAAATTTTACGACGAAAGCGTCAGGCAATACCAGGAACGGATCGAGGAGGAAAAAAGATACCGGCTCGAAAAAGAGAAGATCCTCATGGATTTGCACGACGGGATCAGCGGCATTACGACGAACATCAGCATTCTTTCCGAGTTGGCTCAAAAGGCGCCGGACGAGGGGGCCGTCAGAAAAAATCTCGCGACCATAGCGCGGCTGTCGCGGGAAGGGATCTCCGAGATCCGGAGCTTCATGCACGGCCTCGACACCATGGAATTGTACTGGCGCGCGCTGGCCGTGGAATTCAAAAACCAGGGCACCACGATGGTCGAACCCCACGGGATGACGTTTGCGCTCGAAGCGAACATCGAAGACATCTCCGATCAACCGGGCAGCCTGACCTGGGTCAACCTGTTCAAGATCTACAAAGAGGCGTTGACGAACGTGATCAAGCATGCGAAGGCCACCGCGGTCAACGTGGACTTCCGGGTCGACGGCGAGGGCGTTCGCCTGGCCATTCTGGACAACGGCACGGGCCTGAAAGGCCGGGCCGGCGGGCGGGGTCTTGCCAACATGAAGACGCGGGCCGAAGAAATCGGCGGAAGCGTTTCCGTCAGCGTGGACGGGGGAACCCGGGTCGTCGTAGAACTGGCCCTACCCTTAAAATACCCCGCCCAGGGTATGGCAAAAGGGTAAGGATTTTGCTACAGTGAAGCATGGAGAACAGCATGAAACTCGTTATCGTTGAAGACGACCCCATCCTTTTGGAAAGCTTAAAGCTTTTGTTGGCCGGCGAAACGGGGATTTCCGTGACCGGCGCATACAACAGCGCCGAAAGCGCGCTGCGGTCGCTCAAAAAAGCCGCGCCGGAAGTCATGCTGGTCGACCTCGGTCTGCCCGGCATGTCGGGGCCCGAATTGATCAAGCGCGTCAAGGACTCAATGCCGGGAATGGAGATCATGGCGCATACGGTGTTTGAAGACCGGGAAAATGTTTTTTCGGCGATCAAGGCCGGAGCGTCGGGGTATATCCTGAAAGGGAGCAGTCCGCGGGAGATCGTGGAGGCTATTCACGAAATCCACCGGGGCGGGGCGCCCATGAGCCCGAAAATCGCCAGAAAAGTCATCCACGAGTTTCAGGACGAAAACGCCGAGGAGCAATCATTTCTCCTGAGCCCGCGGGAGAAGGACATCGTCAAATGCATAGAGCAGGGCTTGACCTATAAAGAAATTTCCCAGCGGCTCGCCATCAGTTCCCACACCGTGCATACCCATATAAAAAACATCTACGAAAAGCTCCAGGCCAAGGACCGGGGAGAGGCCCTCGTCAAGGCGCGAAGGACAGGAATTATTTAGCAGGCTCGAAACGTATTGCCCCGCCTCTTCTCCAAAAGATTTTCTTCGTTTGAAATACAGGAAAGCATACCGTTATGTCAGTCGTCCTTTCTCCCCTGCCTGAACGAACCCTGGACTGCTGAATTCAGCGCCGAATCCGCATGCAGCGCCAAAAAAGTAATTGACAATTTTCCTCTAGACTGTTATAAATGTCGCCTATGCTTCAGGCAACGGAAAAGATATGGATGAACGGTGCCTTTGTAAAATGGGATGATGCGAAGGTGCATGTCCTGACGCATTCGCTCCATTACAGCACCGCGGCCTTCGAGGGCATCCGGTGCTACAAAACGGACAACGGTCCCGCGGTATTCAGGCTGCCTGAGCACGTGGCCCGGTTTTTCGACTCCGCCCACATCCTGCAGCTGAAGATGCCGTTCACGCGCGAGGCCGTGGCCGAGGCGATCCTGGAAACCGTTCGGGTGAACAAGATCGATGCGTGCTATATCAGGCCGCTCGTGTATATCGGTTACGGGGCCATGGGGGTTTTCCCCAAAGACAACCCCATCGACGTGTCCATCGCGGTCTGGCCCTGGGGCAGCTACCTGGGGGAGGAAGGCCTGAAGAACGGCATCCGCGTGAAGACCTCGTCTTTTATCCGCCCCCATGTGAACGCCACCATGGTGCGCTCCAAGACCTCGGCCAATTACGCGAACTCGCTGCTCGCCAAGCGCGAGGCGCTGTCAGACGGATACGACGAGGCCATGCTGCTCGACACCGACGGCTATGTGGCGGAGGGAAGCGGAGAGAACGTCTTCATGGTCCGCAGGGGAGTCATCAAGACGCCGCCGCTTACGTCTATTCTTGAAGGCATCACGCGGGACACGGTCATGCAAATGGCCGCCGAGCGCGGCATGCGGCTTGTCGAGGAGCGCTTCACGCGGGACGAACTCTACATTGCCGACGAAGCTTTCTTTACCGGCACGGCCGCCGAACTGACGCCGATCCGCGAGGTGGACAACCGGACCATCGGCGGGGGCAAGCCGGGGCCGGTTACGAAAGAGCTGCAAGCCGCGTTTTTCGACATCGTGCACGGCAGGGACGGCCGTCATGAAGACTGGCTCACGTACGTGCATACGAAGCATGCAGCGATGAAGAAGTAAAAAAATATAAAGTTTTTCACAAGTGCCGAAGTGGTGGAACTGGTAGACACGCACGTTTGAGGGGCGTGTGGGGCAACCCATGGGGGTTCGATTCCCCCCTTCGGCACCATTTTTTTTCACATCAACCGCAGACACCCGTCACGCCCGCTTCTCCGGCTCCACCAATATGAAAAAATTATTTTCCATAGGTTTCGCCGTTTGGGTCGTTTTTCTGGCGGTTCCCGCGGCGCTCCGCGCGCAGGAGCCGGTAAAACCCAATACGCTCGGCATTATATCCGTTTCCCTCGCCAACGTGCATCAGGCGCCGGTGCCGAAGTCCGGCCTTGCGACCCAAGTGCTCATGGCCGACGAAGTGCGGATCCTCGAAAAACAAGACTACCGGTACCGCATCGCCATCCCCGGTCAGAACAACCGGGAAGGCTGGATCCAGCAGGAAGCGGTGTTTATCCCCAAGGACAAGGGTCATGCGTACCTGAATGCCGGCCGGACCTGGATCGTGATCGCCGTTCCCAAAACCGAGGCGCTGATTCTGGACAAGACGGGGAACCACAAGGTTCCGCTCTACGCCGGCACGCGACTTCCCGTGGTCGAGAAAAAAGACGGCTTCAAAGTTCAGTTTCCCGACCATTCCTTGGCCATCATCGACGAGGACGACGCTATTATGGAGCGGCCCGCCGATCCCATGGCAAACGACACGACCCCCGAGGATATCGCAAAAACAGCGAGAAAGTTCCAAGGCGTGCGTTACCTGGAGGGCGGGATCACGTCCCAGGGCATGGATGCCAGCGGCCTCATTTATATCGTGTACCGCATTTACGGCATTCCCGTGGGGACGGAACCCGGAGCGCTCCGCGAGCAGGCCCGGAAGATCGAGCGAAAAGACCTGCAGCCGGGCGATGTCCTGATCTTCTACGGCGAAGGCAAGGGCCTCTCCCTGGGCAGCGGCAGGTTCCTCCGGTCCGCGAAAAAAAGTTCCCTCCAGATAGCCGGCATCTTTGACCGCAGGTACGCGGGCTCCCTGCAGTACGGGTTCAGAATCATCGGCGCTGATCCGCCCCAAAAGAAGGCGCCCGCCGAGATGGCTGCCGACGAGCTCCTCCTCGCTCAGGCGCGGGCCGCGCGGCTCCCGCTGGGAAAGCGAATCGCCTACTGGGCCGAACGCTTCGTGGGCACTCCCTACGATCCCGATCCTCTCGGGCTCTATGTGCGGACGAACCGCATCGTGGCCGACGAAAAGGTCGATTGCATGTATCATACGTTCCGCTCCGTCGAACTCGCGGAAAGCAACACGCCCGGCGAGGCCGTTGCCAAGGCGCTCGACCTCCGGTTTATGACCAAGGGGGTGCTGGTCGACGGCCTCGTAACGAACTACGACCAGCGGTATCAATACGGCGAAGACATGGTGTTTGGCGGCAAGTGGGGAAAGAACGTCACGGCAGAACTCGGCACGACGACCGCGATCCCCGGCACCCGCGGCAGGGACCAAGTCGATATCCTCCCGAAAAACATTCTTGCGGCGCGGACGCTCCAGAAAAAACTACAGGACGGCGACATCGTGTACTGGGTCAAGGATCCGAAGAAGCGGGTCAACGACGAGATCGTGTCGCATCTCTCGATCGTGCACGTCAAATCCGGCAAGCCCTATATCATCCATGCCGCGGGGAGCAAGAGCCAGTGGGGCACTCCAAACGGCGGCGTGGTAAAAGAAGTCCCCCTTGCCGACTACGTGCGAAACATGCGCTTCATCGGGGCTTTCGTGACCAGGTTTATGCAGTAGCCACAGGATAAATCTCCCGAAATCCACTCCACCAGGTTCTTGCCCCGGTTCCACTTTCCCATCGCCTCTCCCTTGCCCTTTCCGGTGAATTATAGTACAGTCTCCCAATGGAAGGGAGACCCTATGAACACAAGATACCCAGCAGATCAGCAGGAAAATCCGCATTCCTTCTGTTAGGAATTTTTACGCTCATCGTCGTTGTTTACTCCAACACCTTTCAAAATGACTTTATCGACCTGGATGACCACACGAATGTGTATGAAAATATATACATTCGTGATCTGAACCTTGAGAACCTTAAGATCTGGTTCTCAAGGCCTTTGCTGGCTATGTATACCCCCCTCGTGTATTTATCCTACGCTGTAGATTATCGGATAGGGCAGCTCAATCCGGCAGCATATCATGCGACCAACCTGCTGCTGCATCTGATAAACACAGCGCTTGTTTTTTTTAGCGTCAGGCTCATGACCCAGCGGATAGCGGCAGCTGCACTCATTGCCGTCATTTTTGCCGTGCATCCCATGAATGCGGCGGCGGTTACGCCGGTATCGGTCAGGAGCAGCCTCCTATATACAATGTTCTATCTGAGCGCCTTCATCAGCTATCTCATATACCTGAAGAATGGCTGTGCTGAAAAGAAATATCTTGTCCTTGCGGCCGCATTTTTTTTGCTGTCCCTGCTTTCCAAGTCCGCTGCCGTGGTATTCCCCCTGCTTATGCTGCTAACCGACTGGTATTACGACAGGAAGTTTGACAGAAAGGTTATTGCGGAGAAAGTCCCTTTTTTTACCTTGTCTCTGCTCATCGGCATCGTGACCGTCGCATTCAGGGAAGATACAAGGCTGGGCAGTGATAATGTATTTGATGTCATGGACAGGGTTTTTCTGGCGAGCCATTCGCTTGTATTTTACATAGTCAAATTTGTTGCCCCCTTCAACCTTTCAGCATATTACCCTTATCCAAACAAAATAGCCGGAATGCTACGGATGGAGTTTTACGCCGCTCCGGTGATATTGTTGGTGATGGCGTGGGGCATTGCCAAAGCCCGTGAGTACCGGAAGCCTCTTGTGTACGGCATAGCGTTTTATCTTATCCATCTAGCGCTGGTTCTGCAGGTGATCCCGATGGGCTCTGAAATAGTATGCGACCGTTATGCATATTTGCCTTATCTAGGTCTTCTCTTCGCAACTGTGCAGGTGTTTCATAGGTATCGGAAGGAGGGCGACGTTTTGCGGTTGAAGCAACCTATAGTGACGGCTTTGCTGCTATTGACTGCAGGCTCCGTCCTGCTCTTCTCACTGATGTCATTTAAACGTAATTCATTGTGGAAGGATAGTTACACTTTTTGGACAGCTATCGTACAAAAGAATCCCGACAGCGCGGAAGTCCATAGGGCGCTCGGGAACACTCTTAGAACTGACAACAGGCTGGATGAATCGATTGAGCAGTATGAAACCGCCTTAAGTTTTAAGCCTTATGACATAGATACACACTTGAACTTTGGTGTCGCATATTACCTTAAGGGTTTGACTGGTCAGGCCATAACAGAGTTCCGGACTGTCCTGAGGCTCAACCCAAATAATTCTTTGGCCCACAGTAATCTAGGGAAGGCACTCTATGATAATGGACTCATTGACGAAGCTGTTGAGCATTTCCAAATCGCCATAAAAAATAATCCAGATTATGCTGAAACCTATAATAGATTGGGCATTGCATATGTGCGGAAAGGGCTGAAAGATGAAGCCGTTGAATCGTTCCGTTCTGCACAACGTTTGGATCCATATGACTCTAATTATTCCTCTAATCTGATGAAGGCGTATGAAATAAAAAACGTCCCGAGCGGGAAAAAATAGATAGATCAATGGAGAGCATATGGGGAGTATAGAGGGTCACCCATTTGCTCCCTCTTGGCTCCGTAGAGTTTTGTTTTCCTTCCCTGCTCATAGATGGCATTGTAGCAAATAGCCGAAGATGAGTGAATGAAAAATCCTGAATTGTTCGCCAGCACGCGCTGTGTTTCGCCTTGACGTTTTCCCAACAGTGACCTATCATTATAATTGTTGTTACTCTCGATATGTGGAGGACACCTATGACGGAATCGTCTGCGGGCAGCGACCAGACCCAAATTCGCCCGCCTTCAAAACCGGCGAATACCATCCCGGCGCGGTTCCAAGCCTCGGTCGTGATCCTGGAGGGCTACGCCGAAGGCATGGAATATCCCCTCGAAAAGAACTACGCGGTGATCGGCAGGAGCAAGGACGCCGCGGTCCCGCTCAAGGACCCCCTCGCGTCGCGGGAACACGCGGCGATCCTCTATCAGGACAACGTCTTTATGCTGAAAGACCTTGACAGCACCAATGGAACCTATATGGACGGGGGCTCCATCCGGCAGCGCAAGCTTCGGCATGGAGATAAATTCCGCGTCGGCGATACGCTCCTCCAGTTCATCCTGCAGGACTCCGGCAGGGCCAAGACGTTCGAGATCGGGTAAATGCGGTTACTTTCCCACGGCGAGTCCGACCCCGGAAAAGAGCGGACCAACAATGAGGACGCCTGTCTCGTGGACAACGGTCTGGGGCTCTTTGCCGTCGCCGACGGGGTCGGCGGACGCAAAGGGGGGGAAGTGGCGAGCGGCATCGCCGTGAAAACGCTCCAGGAAGCATTGCCGGACCTGCTGGGCAGCAACGACAGGACCCCGCCCGTCGCATTCACGGTAGGAGCGGACCGCATCCCGGCGGCGCTCCGCTCCGCTGTCTCTCTTGCGAACCGAAGGATCCTCGCGGCCGTGGCGCGAACGCCGCTTGCTGCCGGCATGGGAACGACGCTTACCGCGCTCCTCCTCTCGCGTGGCCGCGCAACGATCGCCCATATCGGCGACAGCCGCGCTTATCGCCTCCGTAACAACGTGCTGCGCCAGCTTACGGAGGACCATTCCGTTGTCGCCGAACAGGTGAAAGCCGGCGTGCTGACCCTTAAGCAGGCGCGGTCCAGTTCCCGCCGCCATGTGATAACGCGGGCGCTGGGACTCGGGGAAGAGCCTCATCCCGACCTGAAGGGCCATGATGTCAAACCGGGCGACGTCTACCTGCTCTGCACCGACGGCCTGACCGAGATGGTGGAGAACGACGATATCAGGAAGATCATTGCGTCACCATCGCCCGGGACCGCCGTACGGATGCTTATCGATGCGGCGAACAGGGCAGGTGGCGTGGATAATATTACCGCGGTGGTGGTGAGGGTGCTGGAGGTCTGAACATCTTAGCCTTCCGCTCGTGACCCGGTTCGAGCAGTGCGTTCCTTTCCCAGTTTTGGTTTGACAATTCTTCCTTTTCTCTGCTATCCTCTGGCAGACGTTCTCAAATTTGGAAATCCACGTGGTGCAAGGAGCCCTATGCTCTCCAAGGTCATCAGCTCGGCGGTGCTCGGCATCGACGCCTATCCCATCGAGGTCGAGGTCGATGTGGCGAGCAGGGGACTGCCCTTCTTCTCCACCGTGGGCCTTCCCGACGCGGCCGTGAAAGAGAGCAAGGAGCGGGTGCGCGCCGCGCTCAAGAACACCGGTTTTGATTTTCCCCTG
>JBGPHF010000009.1:0-15432 GCA_041484215.1 Nitrospirota bacterium | reverse complement strand
TGCCACGTTGCCTGCAACGGCGCGGCCGGCGGCGTCAACGAACGCGACTTTGGCATTGGAGGACCTCCAGACCGCGGACGACGTGATGTCCTTGACCGTCTTGTCCGAGAACCTTCCTATTGCCGTGAACTGCTGGACAGCGCCATTCGCGATCGATTTTGTGGCAGGCGTTACTGCGATGGAAAGGATGTCCCGGCTGACGGTGAGCACGGTTGACCCGATTTTATCATCGATCGCGGCAGAGATAGTAGTCGCTCCAAGCTCTGTTTTCGCAACGAGCCCCGACGGGTCTATCTTCGCGACATTGACATCGGACGAACTCCACGTTGCGAACCAGGTGATGTCTTTTTCAACGTTGTCCGGATAATGCGCAACGCCGGCAAATTGCCGGGAGCCCCCCCGGGTGATCGTCGAAGAAGCCGGCGCGATTGTTATCGACACGAGTTCCTCCCGGGCGTCTCGCTGCAGGTTCCAGCGGACCCAGTCGTTGAGCGCGGCCTTCGGATCGAAATCCCGCGGCTGCGATACGCCGTCCTTCGCTGAAACAGAAACCTGCTGCAAGGCTTGGACGCTGACCGGCTGGACCTCCGCAAGCGCGCCTGCCTGGGCCGCTTCCCCCGCCTGGCTCACAGCCGGAGCAACGCCTTCGTACACATTGATCGTCGTGTTCGCGTTTTCCTCCGCAGCCACACCGTAGACACTGTCTTTTGCTGAGATGAGGGCGCTCCTGGTGATCACCTCCGCGCGTGATTCGGGCGTTTCGAGCTTTTTTATCTTCGCCCATAACGTGCCGTTGTCGAGAAACGCCTGCACGTACAGGGCTCCGGTCCGCTTCTCGAACTGGAGCGTCCGCATGAAGAGGCGTGTGCTTTCCGACAGTCTCAAGAAACCGCCGTCAGGCAAGCGGAGCTCAAGCCTGGAATTCGCCTCCACTTCCACCCGATCATTCTTTGCGAAACTGTCGTTCTTCTTGATCAGGCGTCCCGCGGGCGATTCCGTGGTAAAGATGCGGGCTGTTCCCTGGACCTGTGTCGCCACGGCTACTCCGTCCGGCACGACTCCTTCGGACAGGATGTTGACAATCAGCAGTACCATGACCAAGGAAAGAACAAGAGAAAATATATACTTCATGCAGATGCTGTCCTTTCTCCGGTGCGCGAAAACACAAACTCAGAGAATGTTTATTTGTGTATTTTGCCCAGAATAATATGCCTGATTCGGAAAGATGTCAACGCTGTATTTTGCCGGAAAATTCCTTTACCATCGCGCGCGTTTGGCATAAAATAGGATACAGATAGGACCGGACATCATTGAAGGAGCGCCCTCCATGAAAAACTTCGCAATCGTCGTCTTCTTTTCTTTATCCCTTTTCCCTCTTCCTCTTCACGCCCAGGATTCCCCTGTTCACCACGACCTCACGGTCACGCTCAACCCGGCTGAACATCGCCTGACTGCTTCCGACACGATTACGGTTCCCGAGTGGCGGAAGAACATACGCTTTCTCCTCCATGAGGGATTAAAACCCACGTCCTCCGACCGGCACGTGAGTATTGTGAAGGAAACGACGCAACAAGGCGCTGTACCGCTCGAAGCGTTTCGCGTGACACTTCCACCGGGCATGCGCACTTTTACCATCCGCTACAAGGGAGTAATTTATCACACGATCGAGCCTGCGGGAAAAACGCAGGCGCGCGGGTTCGACCAGACCCCCGGCGTAATTACCGGAGACAATGTGTATCTCTCCGGAAGTTCCGTCTGGTACCCGCGGTTTGACGGCGATTTCACGACCTTTACCCTTACAGTGAAGCTCCCCACGCGATGGGACTGTGTGAGCCAGGGAAACAGAACGCTGCTGGAAAAGACAAACACCTCCGCCAAGGTCCGCTGGGACTCACCCGAGCCGCATGAAGAGATTTTCCTCATCGCGTCGCGCTTCACGGAATACGAAAAGACCTCGGGCAAGCTCACGGCCATGGCCTTTCTCCGGGCGCCCGACGCCGCTCTTGCGAACAAGTACCTCGACGCAACAATCAAATATATTGCATTGTACGACAAGCTGATCGGGCCGTATCCTTACAAAAAGTTCGCGCTCGTGGAAAACTTCTGGGAAACCGGATTCGGCATGCCCTCCTTCACGCTTTTGGGACCCACGGTCATCAGGCTTCCGTTCATCATCAATACGTCCTATCCCCATGAGATCCTGCACAACTGGTGGGGCAACAGCGTGTATCCTGTTTATGAAAAGGGGAATTGGTCGGAAGGAATCACGGCGTATATGGCCGACCATCTTCTCAAAGAACAGCAGGACGCGGGCGCCGAGTACCGTCTTACCACGCTCCAGAAATACGCGGATTACGTCTTGGGCGGCAAAGACTTCCCTCTCACGCAGTTCACGTCGCGCCACAGCCCGTCCACGGAAGCGGTGGGTTACGGCAAGGCGCTCATGTTCTTTCATATCCTGCGGCTCGAACTGGGGGACGAGGTTTTTCTTTCGGCGATACGCGATTTCTATCAAAAAAATAAATTCCATTTCGCCGATTTCGATGACCTCGAAAAGAGCTTCGAAACAGCCTCGGGGAAAAACCTCAAAATGGAATTCGACGAGTGGGTGGTGAAGACAGGCGCGCCGAAGCTGCGCTTGAGCGAGGCAAAAACGGAGAGCAATGGAACTTCTTTCGTCGTGTCCGCCCAGCTCGAACAGGTCCAACCCGGCGAAGCATACACCTTGCGCATCCCCGTGGCCGTGACCCTCGAAGGCCGGGACCAGGCGTATCAGAGCGTCGTTCACATGAACGGCAGCCAGCTCTATCTGTCCCTCGCCGTTCCCTCCCGGCCGCTCAGGCTCGACATCGATCCCGAGTTCGACCTCTTCCGCAGACTCGATCGGGCAGAGCTTCCGCCCGCAATCACGCAGGCACTGGGAGCGAAAAAGATGCTTGTGATCGTGCCCTCCCGTGCTGGCGCGGCGCTGCTCGCGGCTTATGAAGACTTCGCAAGGGACCTGGCTGACTCCGGCCCCGACGAGCTGGAGGTGACGTTCGACAGTTTGGTAACCGCATTCCCCGCGGACCGGGCCGTGACAATCCTGGGCTGGGAAAATTCTCTCCTTGATAAAGCGCTTCCCGCCTGGAAGGGATACGAGTTATCGGTCTCGGCCGAGAACATCAAACTCGCCAGGACCGAAATCCCCAAAGCAAACCACGGCATTGTCCTTTCCGCGCGCAATCCCGCGAACAAGGACCTGTCCCTGCTGTTCATCGCGGCCGACAGGCCCGATTCCCTCCCGGGATTGGCAAGAAAGCTCCCGCACTACCACAAATACAGCTACCTCGCTTTCGAGGGCGATGAGCCGTCGAATGTCGCCAAGGGAAGGTGGCCGGTCCTCGATTCGCCTCTGACAACCTTCCTGCCCGGAAAAGACGGAACGATCTCGGAGGTCGATAGGGGCAGGCTTGCGCCTCGCCAAGCCCTTGCGGCCCTTCCCACGGCCTACTCAAGCGAGAAAATGATGGAGACGATAACGTTTCTTACCAACGATTCACTCAAAGGCCGCGAGCTCGGGACACTTGATATCGACAAGGCAGCCGAGTATATAGCTGAGCGTTTTAAACAAGCGGGACTCGCTCCGGCCGGGGACAACAACGGATATTTCCAGACGTGGAAAGACCCTGCGCGCGGCATACTCCTGCGAAACGTGGTCGCCGTGCTGCCGGGGAGGAAGAAGAATATGGCAGGCCAAAGCGTCGTTGTCGGCGCGCACTACGATCACCTGGGACTCGGCATGAACCTCGGGAGAGCGGAAGATAAAGGAAAGGTCCATCCGGGAGCGGATGATAACGCCAGCGGCGTGGCAGTGCTCCTGGAACTCGGCAGGGTGCTCAAGGAAAACCTTACCCCGGACCGGAGCGTTGTCTTTGTCGCGTTCACCGGGGAAGAAGAGGGCAAGCTCGGTTCGGCATACTATACAAAGAACGAGAAGCGTTACCCGATCTCGAAAAGCATCGGTATGGTAAACCTCGATACGGTCGGCAGACTGGGCAAGAACAAGCTCCTCGTGCTCGGCGCCGGCTCTGCAAAGGAATGGGTGCATATCTTCCGGGGAGCGGGTTTCGTGACCGGCGTGGACCTTGAGACGGTTTCGGAGGAGCTTGATTCGAGCGATCAGAAGAGTTTTCAGGATGCGGGCGTACCGGCGGTGCAGCTCTTCTCCGGCCCGAACCTGGACTATCATCGCCCGACGGACACGGCGGACAAGCTCGACCCCGCGGGCCTCGTCAAGGTCGCGTCCATGACCAAGGAAGTGGTCGAGTATTTATCGGGCCGCGAGGAACCGATGTCCTCGACGCTCAAATCGGGCGAGCCGTCATCGGCACTGCCGAAAGCCGAACGCAAGGTAAGCCTCGGCACCGTTCCGGATTACGCCTTCAGCGGCGCGGGGGTCAGGCTTTCGGGTGTCGTCCCCGGTTCTCCGGCGGAGGCAGCGGGCTTGAAGGAAGGCGATGTGATTGTGAAGATTAATTCGTCGGCAGTCGCCGGACTGAAAGGGTTCTCTGATGTTTTAAAAACAGTGCACCCGGGCGAAAAGGTGTCGATCACCTTCCTCAGAAATGCACAGGAAATGCTTACGGAGGCGGTGGTGAAGGAACGGTGAGAACGTGCGCCTGTCAGGAGCGAATAAAAAACGGCAGGGCGATCAGGACGATGCCGATGAGCACCATAAGCACGGTGTTAGACACGAAATAAGGGAAAATACATAACGCGAAACCTGAAAGCATCGCGATGAAGCGCTGTTGTTTCTTGCCGTACACAAAATAGCCCACGCCAATCGAACCGAATATCATTCCCCATATCAATGATGCCGAGTTGTCCATGATCTCTCCCTTTTCATATGGCGCCCATCGTTATAAATACGAAAAAAGAATGGGGCCTGATATTCAGGCCCCGTAAAAAGAAAACGCCTCTTCGTCCCCCGCGCCGTACGTACTCCGGCGCACAGAACCGGTTATTTTATTTTTTCTTTCACGCCCTTGACGGTCTGCTCGTCTATCTTCCGGATCACATTTCTCCAGTCGCGGCCCGAACCAACGCCGAGATCATCGGAGCCTATGTGCGATCCGTTCCCGGACAGGTCATAGTGGGTCTTCATGGATGCGGCGCCCGCTCCGTAGCTGACCATCATGCGCGCCGCCTTGCTCCCGGGATTGTAATCAGTAACCTTGACGACGAGCAGGTAGTTCCCTGCTCCCGCCTTGTACTTGGACTTGTCCTTGATGAGCTGTGCATCGAACCCGGCCTTTTCCAGCAGCTTTATAAGGTCCATTTCCATCCATTCGCCAACCTGGTCCCGGTTCTTAACCTGCCCGGCATTCATAGAGCTGTCAATGCCCCGATCGATCACGACGGATATCTTTGAGCCGCCGAAAGCGACGCCCGCTGCCAGCACCAGCGCCAGAACAACAACCCCTACAACCAAGCGTACGTACTTTTTCATATTTCTCCTCCAGTCCGTATTTTAAACAATATTTTTATATTATACTAAAAATATAATTTAATGGTACTTTTTTTTCATTGCACGAGACAGAGGCGCCAAACCCCTTTACCCATGGCCAGACCTGACGGAACCGCTGCGACTTCGGTATTAGGACCCGGTCCAAGAGAGCCCTCCGCACGAACAGCGTCAGTTGACGAGAGCGTGTTCCGGTGCTAAGCTGATAATGTAATAGGAGTATATTAACCCTATTTAAGAGGATACATGCTGTGGGCAGAGGAGGTGCTGGTATGATTGCAATTCTGGGTGCAACGGGTAATGTAGGCGGCAAGATAGCCGCCATCCTGGCGAGTAAAAAAGAACCGATCCGGGTGCTTTCCCGGTCAACGGACCGTCTCCGGTCCTTGGTGGGCAAGACCGTAACGGCGTTCGCAGGGGACGCCAATGACACTGAGTTCCTGGTAAAGGCCTTTACCGGGGTTGACGCCGTGTTCGCGCTGATCCCGCCGAATCCGACGGCGCCTGAGTTCATGCGCTATGCCGACACGATCGGCTTGAGCATCGCGCGGGCGCTTGAAATCACGAGGGTAAAACACGTCGTTTATCTATCGAGCGGCGGCGCGGAGCTTGCGGGCGAACGGACCGGCCCGATCAAGGGTCTGCATAACATGGAAGAGCGCCTGAACGCGGTCAAGGGGTTGAACGTCCTGCACGTGCGGGCAGGCTACTTCATGGAAAACCTGCTCTGGAACATCGATCTGATCAGGTCCAAGGGCATCATCGGCAGCGCGGTCCGGGGCGACCTCAAGATGGCTTTCGTCGCAACGAAGGACCTCGGGGAGTACGCTGCGGAGCGTTTGGTGAAGCGGGACTTCACCGGTTCTTCGGTCCGCTATCTCCTTGGCCAGCGGGACCTTACCTTGATCGAGGCTGCAAGCATCATCGGAAGGAAGATCTCGAAACCCGATCTGCCGTACGTGATGTTCCCTTATGACGACGCCGAGCAGGCCATGATCGGCATGGGGATGTCGCCCGACATGAGCAGGACCTACGTCGAGATGGCCCGGGCCTTCAACGAGGGGAAGATCAAAGTCGAGAAGCGCACCGGGGAAAACACGACGCCGACTTCGATCGAGTCGTTCTGCGATGAGGTGTTCGTGCCGGCCTTCACGCAAAAGAAAGCCGCGTAAGCAAACCGCTCCGGGCAGGTTCTTAGCGAAGGACCTGCCCTTTTTGCGCATACTTCTCTGTCCGCCTAAAATCGCTCGAACTCATCCTCCTTGCCGTTTCCCTTTCCGTTGCCGGGAACATGCATATTCAGAGCAAAACCCGCGCCGTGAGGAACCGGGGCCGTGGTATATCTTTCCGCCTTGTTCGAGGCTATCGCGGCAAGCCGAAGAGGCAGGCCCTTCTGACCGCGGCTGACGGCCGCCTTGGGGCTTCCGGGCGCGTGCTCTTCTACTTTAAAGAAAGAAATCGTGTCGCGCAACTGTTCGGCCTGCGACGACAGCTCTTCCGCGGTCGAGGCCATCTCCTCGGCCCCCCCGGCGTTTTGCTGAATGACCGTATTCAGCTGCTGGATCGCGCCGTTGATCTGATCGGCGCCCGAAGACTGCTCTCGGGACGAAGCGGTGATCTCCTGCACCAGCTCGGCGGTTTTCTGAATGTCCGGCACCAGCTTTTCCAGCATCCGGCCGGCGTTGTCGGCCGTCTCGACGCTCGAGGCGGAAAGTTCTCCGATCTCCGCGGCCGCGGCTTGGCTCCGCTCCGCGAGCTTCCGCACTTCGGACGCCACGACGGCGAACCCTTTTCCCTGTTCTCCCGCGCGGGCCGCCTCGATCGCGGCGTTTAACGCCAGGAGGTTGGTCTGCCGAGCGATCTCCTCGATGATCGATATTTTCGCGGCGATTTCCTTCATGGCGCCGACGGTTTCGGACACGGCCTGGCCGCTCTCCCGGGCATCGGCGGCGGATTTGAGGGCTATCTTCTCGGTCTCCAGGGCGTTGTCCGCGTTCTGCTTGATCGCCGCGTTCATCTCTTCCACCGATGACGAGGCCTCTTCCGCCGAGGCTGCTTGTTCGGTCGTGCCTTGCGAAAGCTGCCCGGCCCCGGTCGAGAGCTGCTGGCTTCCCGAGGCCACGTTGTCCGCCGCTCCTCGGACGTCGGTCGCGACGGTCCTCAGCCTCTCTATCATGTGCTTCATTGCGCCGAGCAGCTGCCCGGTTTCATCGCCGCTTTGGACCTCGATCAGCATCGTCAGATCGCCCTGGGAAAGACCGGAAGCCACGCGCACTCCTTCGCGCAGCGGCTTGGTGATGCTTGTGGTAAGAAAGACCGCCATGAAAACGGATAGCAGGATGGCGACCGCGCCGATCAGCAGCATTTGCGCCCGCGCGCTCGTGTAAGCCTCCTCGGCTTCGCTGAAGCGCTTTTCGTTCCGCTGCTGCTGATGCGCAATAAGTTCTTCGACGATTATGAGCCACTGGTCTATGGCGGGCGCGGCCTTGGTCGCGAGGAACGCGGCCGCTTCCTTGTCCTTGCTGGTCATCGCGAGCTCGATCACCTTGTTATCGAGGTCCCGGGCGGCCGCGACGCCGGTCTTGACCTTTTCAATCAATTCTCTTCCCGCGGCGTCGTCGGCAGCGGTCATGTCCTCGATTTTTTTGAGGGCTTCCTTATAGGAGGCGCGGGAAGCCTCCAGTTTTCCTAACTCTTCCTTCCTCGCGCCCTGGTCCGTATACACAATCATATTTCGCATGCTCACGGCTATGTCCCGCACCCGGTCCGCCATCTGGTACGCCAAGGTCGTGCGGACGTTGTTGACCGTCACGATCCGTTTTAAGTGCTGCTGGATCCCGTCCATGTTGATGAGCGCAATCGCGATCAAAATAGCCATCAGGGCCAGTCCGATTCCGAAGGCCCCCCCCAGTCGCTTGCCGATTTTCATGTTCTTGAACATTATGAGTTTCTCCTTATCTTTCTGTCTTGTGCTCAGGATGCGGTAATCACCGCTGCGGGAGCACCGCCTGGCCGGACTTCAGCATTCGACTCCCCAGCCGAGCAGAGTTTCTTTTAGAATTTCCGAGGAAAGCGGTTTTTCATAAAAGCAATCGACGCCCAATGCGAAGGCTTTCCTGATCATGTCCTGGTGACCGTATGCCGTAATCATAATCACCCGGGTGGACGGCGACCATTCTTTAACCTGTTTCAGGATTGAAATGCCGTCTTCTCCGGGAGCGGCGCCGAGCTTCAGGTCCGTGATAACGACGTCATAGACGGTCTCCCCGAGCAAGGTAAGGGCGTCTTCCATGGTCACCGCAATATCGATACGCAGCCACGCACGCTGCAGGATCTTTTTTAATGCCAGCAGATATGCCGCCTGGTCATCCACGACAAGAATCTTTTTCATCGACGTCATCGCTTCACCAAATACTGATTATTTTTTAACAAAGGAATCTACCGGGTTAATAGCAAAACGGATGCCACACTTTCATTGCGATAAGTGCGCGTTTTTGCAGGAGGCCACGAGGAGGTGCAGCTCGGATTTGTCGCAGATTGAGACCGGGAGTCTCAGAATGATACTTTCGGAAGGTTCAACACGATGGAAATCGACGTTGCCCGACGAGGGCTTTCAGGCGTCACGCTTGCATTTTTTTCAACTTCCGGTACAGGGTCGCACGGGAGATGCCCAGGATCGCGCTGGCTTTGTCGACATCTCCGCCGCACCGCTCCAACACGGATTTTATCTGATCGTGCTCCATCCGGCCGAGACTGCCAGCCCTGCCGGACGCCGGAGATGAACTTCGCGGGACGTCCAGGCCCGGGAAGTGCTTTGGCCCCAGGGGAAGTCCGCGGGCGAGCAAGACGGCCCGTTCGAGCACGTTTCTGAGTTCCCTGACGTTTCCGGGCCAGGCGTAGGACCGGAGCAGCGCCAGCACTTCAGGCGAAACAACCGGCTCGGTGCGGAGTATCGCTCCGAGGACGTGCAGCACGAGGCCGGGCAGGTCTTCCTGCCGCTCCCGGAGAGGAGGAACGAGGATGGGAAAAACTTGAATCCGGTAATAGAGGTCCTGTCTGAACCTGCCCTGTCTTGACTCTTCGGCCAGGTCCTTGTTGGTGGCGCAGATCAAACGGAAATCGCTCGTCCTTACCTTGACCTCCCCGAGACGGCGATAGGACTTCTCCTCGATCACCTTCAGGAACTGGGCCTGGACCGCGGGGTCCATGTCCCCGATCTCGTCGAGGAACAGGCTGCCCCCGTCCGCAACGTCGAGCAGGCCCTGACGGTCCTGGGAAGCAGACGTAAACGCGCCCCGGGTATGGCCGAAAAGCTCGCTCGCGAGCAACTCTCCGCGCAGACCCGAACAATTGACTTCCACGAAGGGGCCCGGACCGCGCGTGCCGTGCTCGTGTATCCACTGCGCCACGACCCCCTTCCCCGACCCTGTTTCTCCGAGGAGCAGGACAGCGGAGTCATTCTCGGCCGCCACCCGCGAGAGTTCGAGGACCTCCGCTGCGGCTTTGCTCTGCCCGAGATAGGGCTCGTTTTTTTTCGCTAAACGGAGGCGGGCACGGTCTTTTCTCCTGAGCCCGCTCAGTTCCAGACTCTTGCCGAGAAATACCTCCAGGTCCGCCATGTTCACGGGTTTGGTCAGAAAATTATCCGCGCCGCGGCGCATGGCTTCGACGGCAAGCGGAATGTCGCCCGCCCCGGTGATGACGATGATCGCGACCTCGGGATTGGCCGCCCGCAGCTCCGGGATCCAGTCCACGCCCCTGCCGTCGGGAAGCAGCTGATCGAGGAGGACCGCGTCATAGCGACGGACCGTTGTTGCTTCCCTGGCCTCGGCCAGGCTCGAAGCTTCCTCCGCCCGGTAACCCTGCTTCGTGAGATACCGGGAAAAGCCGAACCGCGTCGCCGGCTCGTCGTCGACAATGAGGATAGTTTGCTTCACGACAGCTCCTCCTGCGCCTGCGGCAGGCTGACTACGACGGCGCCTCCCGGAGGCGGATCGTTGTTCGCGACCGACACCGACCCGCCGTGATTTTCGACGATGTGTTTTACGATGCTCATCCCCAGCCCTATGCCGCCCCGCCGGGTTGAATAGAAGGGCTCGAAAATCCGGGCCTGAATCTCCGGGGTCATCCCCGTCCCCCGGTCGCTTACGCTGAGCCGGCAAAAGCCGTCTTGGGGCTCGAGCACGGAGAGGCGTATCTCACTCCCCTCCGGTGAATGCTGGGAGGCGTTATCGAGCAGGTTGAGTATGACCTGCTGCAGCCTTCTTTCGTCGGCCTTTACCCTTGCCGGTCCGTCCGGTGCGGTCATGCGTACTGCATGCGTTCGCTGAACGCCGGAGTGTTTCCAAATATCGATTGCCGCGGAGCACAGCTCCCGAAGGTCCGCGCTCCGGAGAGACAGCTGGTCAACAGGCTTTCCCAAGTCCAGGAGGTCCCGCATCAGCACTGAAAGACGGTCCACCTGCTCGCGAATGTGCGTGAGGAAGGGCTTATACTCCGCGTTGTCCCCGAGTTCTCCGGCAAGCGCTTCGCTGATCGCCATGATGGCGTTCAGCGGGTTCCGCACCTCGTGCGCGACCCCCGCCGCCAGCTTGCCGATCGCCTCCAGAGTCTGGGCCTTCCGCAGTTTTTCTTCGGATTTTTTTCGGTCCGTGACGTCTTCGCAGGCGGTGACGACGCCGATGGGCGCGCCGTCGGCGTTCTTGACCGCCCGTGACGTAAGCTGCACGGGGAACAGTTCCCCGTTCCTACGCACGTTCACGCTTTCCCGCCTCCACGAGCCCATCGCGTGCAGTTGCTCGAAGGGTATGGCCTGCCAGATGGTTTGGGGCGCCATGACGCGGGAATCCTTTCCCGCGAGGTCGCTCACCTCGCATCCGTGCATTTCCGCCTCCGCGGGGTTCAGGTAAAGCATGCGTCCGTCTGAATCGGTGATCGTAATGCCGATGGGAAGGGATTCGATGGCTTCTTTGAGAAGGATGAGGTTTTCCTCGAGCCGCCTGCGTTCGGGGAGGTCCTGCAGGGTCTCGATCACGGCTACCAGCGCCCCGTGGTCGTCGCGGACCGGGGCCGCCTCGAAAATGATGTACCTGCTTCTGCCGTTCAGATTCGGATACCAGCCCTCGGCATGGAGCCCTTCGGCGATCAGGCTTGAAGGCGCGTGCTCCTGGTAGAGGAGCGGGAGGGCCTCGATATTCCCGTCAATGACGATATCCGCGAGCGTCTCGCGTTTATGGCCGTAAAAAGGCTTCCAGTGGTGGTCCGTTCCCAGGAGCTGCGAGGCAGGCAAACCCGTCAACGCCTCGCACGCCTTGTTCCAGAGTATTACCTGGTGACGCGGATTCAACACAAAGGTCGCAACCGCGGATTGTTCGAGCAGCTGTTCGGTGAAAGTTCCCCGACTATTGATATCTCGATTCATAACCGGCCAGCAAGAGAAATTTAAACTTGCCCGTCGCTGAGTTCCCCGCACGGAGGACCGAAGTGTCTTGTCACAGGCCTCGTGACGAGCATCGGGAATATACCATAGCGTAACAGAGATTGCGACGGAATCTTTCGGCACAGCGAACACGAAACATCAAACCGTTTGCGCCACGGGTGCGTCCACGTCTCCCGCGCCTTCACCGGAACAGCGCCCGCAGCAGCAGGTGGGTGGGAACGTATATAAGCACGGGATTCGCAATCATCAGAAGGGCAAGGCGGACAAGAGGCGGCATCCGTTGCTCTGCATCGCTGCCATGGCCGCGCACCCAGTTCACATTCAATTTCGGATCGACGAAACGGTAGGTCAGCGGTAGGACGATCCAGGCAAGGACCGTCTGCCCGAGCAAGGCCTGCTGCGCATAGCCGAGCTGGTGGACCATCCAGAGCAGGAGCACCGGAAGAAAAACGTGGAACAACGAAAGCGTCCGGAGGTACCGGGGTAGACCAGCGTTAAACATATAGTCCGTCAGCCCAGCCAGCCGTTTCCCGGTCAGCAGCCTGCCGAAGTACCCGACATTCCAGAACGCCTCGGGAAGCAGCAGCCCCACGGTCATCATGCTGGCGAGCAGACTGCTTTCGAACCACAGCGCCGGCACGGTCAGCACCAGAGCAATGTCCGAGAACCAGAGGAAGTTTCCAGGCGGGTACTTGACGGAATAGACAACGACCGTGATGACCGCAAAGACGGTATAGGCGATCTTAATCCAGAGGGGAATCATGCTGTAATCATACCGCGTTATTCAGCGCGTGTGATGGCAATACCTTCAAGACAATTCACTGTCGCCGCCCGTGTGCCGGTACATGATCCGCTCGAGCATGCGCACGATCCCGGTCGCCATGGTGAAAAGCGATTCCACGGAGAGGTTCCGCTCCGCGGTATCGTCGAAGAAAAGGTTGAGTTGCGACTCCATGCCCTCCTCCGGCCTCCAGTAGCAGACCAGCATCGGCACCCGCGGCAGGGGAAAGAGGACCACGCTGATGTCGGAGTCGAAGGCGCGGGTCGTGGAGGTCCCGCAGAACATATTTACGAGGGATTCGAACAGCTCGGGGTGACTGTCGGCGATCCGCTTGAGCGGCTTCTCGCACCGCTGCTCGAAGAGCGGGTTCCAGGTCTTCCCGCGCGGGAGTTCCCGGAAGGGCACCCATTTGCCGGAGGGCTCCGCTCCCTCGCAGGAAAGAATATAATCGAGCAGCGGCAGAGTGAACCACGCGTGGGTGTGGCATTGCGACGCTACCGCGCCCTGCCCATCGACCTCGAAGTCCTTGCCCAGACATCTGATCGTAACGCCCTTGCCCTTGCATGAGGCGCCGAGCAGTCCTGCCCGGGAAACGATGTCGCATTTCGCGATCTTCTCTTTCTGCTCCTTCAGCTGTTCATCCCTGATGCTCTCGATATTGACCTGCTTGCGGACCCCACCGCGAAGCCCATCAAGCGTTGCCTGATCCAGACGCGGACAATCGATCGGCGGTTTTTCCTCTTTGAGGACCGCCGCCGCGAAGGCAAGACAGGTCGCAATGCCGCACTCGCCGCAGTTTTTCTTCGGGAGGAGCGCATAGATTTCGAGGGGGGTTTTGAATCGCTTCATACAATATGGTACCGGGTTTCAGCTCGGAAGGCAATTAGGAAGTACGGAGATGATCGAGGCGAAGCGTCAATAAAGATGAACAAAAGCCCCCCCCTATTCGATCATTATCAAGAGATGTCAAGCCACAATTTAAGATAAAAATCCTCCTTTATACTTGCATCGGGCAATGCAGTCGGCTATACTGAATACATACAGGATAGAAATTATCTGCATTTATTCGCCCTAAGGAGGAAACCCCGCATGACTACCACAGCCGTCGGTCCACTGGAGTACAAAAACGATTATTTCTCCATCACAATTCGTGAGTCCGAGCACCGCCCCGGAAGCTACCTCTTCAGCAGCGGCCTCAGCCTGCCTAGGTTCAACCCCATTATCTGGGGAAGGACCGGTATTTGCTCCAACGCCGCATTCAAGGGCCTGCAGCAGCTTCGGGCCGACGTGTCCTACTTTGCCCTGCAGCGGGGCATTGTGACGAGCAACGCCGGCGCCGCCTCCCGCAGGACAGGCGATCACGGGGATGGGTGGTACCAGGAGAACGATCTTCTGATCGAGGACGCGTCTCCCGAGGCTGTCCAACAGATTCTCGAGTTCAGCGCGCGAGACCTCGTCCAGACCGTGCTGACTGCCTGCCAGAGCGATGTGAAGGTATCGGCCGGACTGGATCCCGTTGCCATGCAGCGCTTCCTTGAATCGGTGGGCATCTCGAATTACCGGGAAGTGGCCCCATCGCCGATATCGAAACCGAACGGAGAGACGGTAGACGGGAGATGGTAGACTGTCGGTAGTTTAGAACAGAAAAACAAAGACGGCTAAATCACAAAGGCCCGGAATTTCCCGGGCCTTGTGTATTTCATTGAAGACATACCGCAAGAGTCAAACATTCTGGACCTGACCCTGGGTTCTGCTGATGCTCTTCAGGTCGAGAACCGCGGGTTCGGTCCATTCGAGCTTCATTTGGAAAGCAGCCTCTTTTTTGCCTCCTCATGGGAAAGAACACGGCCCTCGTCGGCGGCCTTCAGGCCGGCGGCGATCTTCTTCTTCACGTACAACTCGTACATGATGTCGTCCCAGGTGGCCGTGTCAGGCAGCTTTTCGATCAGTTTTTTTGCTTCATCTTTAACAAGGTTCATGGCTTTCATCTCCCGCTTCTGCTCAACCGTATTTTATTCTGAATGCATTATATCACTTCGCCACGGCCTCAACAATACCGATCTCTTCCTCAGTCAAGCCATATAACTCATAAACCAACTGATCGATCTGCCGGTCCGTGGCGTCAATCTGACGATGGAGGGCGGTCTTTTCATGGTCGGTTTTAACCTCTATCCGTTTTTTGTTGAGCGAAAGCATCTGGTCGACGAGAGCAACCATTTTGTCATGTCGGGCTTTATCCGGCTGTTCTGAAAAATGGATAGTGCGAATTGGTATATTTCTCACATCGTTTACGAGTATTTTAGGGAATACACCCTTGGATGCTTTCGGCGAGGACGTAAAATGTAAATATGCTATTAGCTTAGAATTTACCAATCCAAGCAAATACAGTAAAGAATACTCCTCTTTATCGCGATGGATACAATTAATAATGCTCGGGTTATTATAAAATTCTTCCTCTGTGTAAGCAGCATGCAATAAGCCGGATTTAGGATCAGTTATTTCTCGGAATAGTAACCGCGGTTCAATAAAAAAGTCCTGTTTGCGAGGGGCAGCGAGCCAAGGTCCGTAACTTATCCACTGGTTACCATTCCACATAACGGAATAGCGGGTCACATCACCGCCTCGTAATTCTCGTTTGTATGTTTTATCCTTCTTGTGATCAGAATGCCAAATGCGATTTTTAATCGTTTCCTCGTCGTGTCCTCT
>JBGPHF010000008.1:0-16831 GCA_041484215.1 Nitrospirota bacterium | reverse complement strand
CAGCCCCCGGGCGGAACACACGTGCTCGGCACGGACAGCATCGGCAGGGACATCCTCTCGCGGGTCGTTTACGGCTCGCGCATTTCCCTTGCCGTGGGCCTTCTCGCCTCGGCGCTTTCTCTTTGCATCGGGATTTTTTTCGGTTTGGTCGCCGGTTATTTCGGCGGGACCACGGACGCCGTCCTTTCACGTTTTTTCGACGTCTTTCTCGCGTTTCCGAGCCTCCTGCTCGCCATCGGCATCAGCGCCGTCATGCCGGCGGGGCTCGCCGCGGCCATGCTCGCCATAACGCTTGTGGGCTGGGCGGGGTTTGCCCGGCTCGTGCGCGGCATAGCGCTTTCCCTCAGGGAGCAGGCCTATGTGGAGGCTTCGCGGGCGCTCGGCGCCGGCCCGTCGAGAATCATCTTCCGGCACCTCCTGCCGAACGCGTTGCCCCTGCTCCTCGTGGCCGGGAGCCTGCGCGTGGGAGGGTTCATCCTGCTCGAAGCGTCGCTTTCCTTCCTCGGCCTGGGCGTCCAGCCCCCGACGCCCACCTGGGGTTCGATGATCAGCCTGAACCGCGCGTACATCAATTCCGCGCCTTGGATGGTGATCTTTCCCGGCCTCGCCATCAGCCTCACGGTCATCAGTTTCAACATCCTCGGAGACTTTCTGCGGGACAAACTCGATCCCCGGATGCAGGTGTAGCGGGATCTCAGAGAAAACAGGAGAAACAACGGAGGTCGCGATGCGTAAAAAATATTTTATCGCAGCAGGCATCATCGTCCTTGCCGGGATAGCGCTCTTGGCAGGGATGCTCTTCTTTCGCAAAGGACCGGACCCGAGCACGTATGAATTCCTGAAAGAGCCGCGCATCACGCAACTGCAAGACCAGAAAATGCTTGAAGTCCGGGTCTCCGGGGACCCGAATCTTGTCGGAAGCAAGGCTTTCGGCCCGCTGTTCAAGACATACTTCCAGCTGAAGCGAGCGGTCGGCGGGCTGGAGATGGTCGCGCCTCGGGCGCGGTGGCCGAAGCCGCTCAGCACGCCGAAAAGCGAATGGCTCGGGATCTACGCTCTGCCGGTCCCGGCATTCGTAACAGCCCTGCCGGAGCAGGACAGCACGGGTGAAGTAAAGGTAGAGATCGCAACCTGGGAATACGGCGACGTCGCGGAAATTCTCCATGTCGGCCCTTACAGTGGCGAGCCTCCGACCGTGGAAAAGCTTCAAAACTTCATTAAAGCGCAAGGGTATGAAATCGCCGGCCCCCACGAGGAAGAATACCTCAAAGGCCCGGGCATGTTTTTTCAAGGTGACCCGAAAACATATTACACGATCATCCGGTACCGCGTGAAGAAAACGGGAAGATGAGAGGAGAAAAAATGCGGAAAATGGGAGCAGTGCTGAAGACCATAAGTGCCTTGTTGGTCTTAACTTTTATACTTGCCTTAAGGTCTATGGCCGGACCTGAATTTAAGACGATCGACACGGCAGGGCTCCATGCACTGGTTGTGGATAACGCGTACAGCCTTGAAGGCGGGCGGGGGAAGCATTTTACGGTCATCGATGCGAGGCCGAAAGAAGAATACGATAAGTCGCATATTTTCAGCGCGATCAGCATCCCGACGGGCGATTTCGAAAAAATGATCGATCTCTTGCCGAAAAATAAAGAAGCGCAGCTTGTGGTCTATACCGACGTTACGAAAGTCGAGACAAGCACCTGGGCGGAAAAAGCAAGGTCTGCCGGATATGGGAACATCGTCATATATTCGGAAGGATTCCCGGCATGGAAGAAGAAAAATATGCCGGTGATATCGCTTAAAAGCGGCGGTAATTAAACGACGTCGTTATCACTAACGAGGTGTCCAGCACCTTGACAACCCCGGCAAATATCAGCTAACTTTAGGCTATGAGGAAACTTCTCATTGCTCGTTTGCTTGCCCTCTCTCTCCTCGCAATGGCCGAAGCGAGCGCGGAAGTTCAAGCGCTCACCAACTCCAAGGCGCCTGCATTTTCTCTGCTTGACCAGTACGACCAGCCCTACGATTTGCGGCAGGCCGAGGGAAGGACCGTCATTCTCCTGGCGAGCGACGGAAAAGGAGCAAAGCATAACCGGCAGTGGGTCGATGCGATCAAAGGGCGCTACCGTGACCCGATCGTGATCGTCGGGATCGCGGACACGCGGGGCGTCCCGTTTTTTATGAAGTCCGCGGTCAAGAACAAATTCAAAAAAAGCCCCGCGCCTGTTTTTCTGGACTGGAACGGCGTCGTCTTCACGTCCTACGGTCTGGCCCCGAGTGTTTCCAATCTTGTGCTTATCGATAAGCAGGGCATCGTGCAGTTCCTTATTTCAGGGGAGGCGACGCCTGCCGCGTGTGAAAAACTGTTTCGTGAAATCGACAAACTCGAACGCTGACCAGCGGAGCGTTAAAAAATACCGTTTTTTGCGACAGATGGCGGTGACACCTGACGTTGCTTAACCCAACCCAAGAACGGCCCAAATGCTATAATAAATACAATAGGCTGAGGGGGAGGATATATGGGTTTTTCAGGCAGGCTGGAAGGCATTGCGCCATCCGATATTTTTCAGATCATCAGTCACAATAAGATGACCGGCACGCTGATTGCGCGCTGCGTGGAAGGGACGGTCATGGTTGTTTTCAAAGACGGCCAGGTGATAGAGGCGGCAAGCGACGCCACCCGGGAATCTCTCGGCAACCTCCTTGCCTCCCAGGGGATATTGAGCGAGACGATGCTCGCCGAGGCCCAGGCCCGTCAGAAGCAAAAGCCCGAGGCGCCTCTGGGCATGATTCTCATCGAAATGGGAGCGATCTCCGAAAAGGCCCTTGAGGGTGTCGTGCTCAAGCAGATCGAGCAGGTCGTCCAGCGGCTTGTTTCGTGCGAGGATGGGTTTATCACTTTTGACCGCGGCGAGATGGCGCTCAAGCGCAAGCTGAATACCCATGAGTTTCTGCTCCCCGACGGCGTCAGCACCGAATACCTGATGATGGAAGGCGCGAGGGCCCTCGATGAGCAACGTAAGAAGAGCGCGTCGGAACGGGCCCGCCCATTCGTCGTCGAATCCGGAGCGGAATTTCGCGAAGGCAGAGGAAGCGAAAATTCCCGAGGTGAAGCGGCCGCGCTCAAATCCCTGTTCCACGAGATACGGCTCCCGAAGGCAAAAGGCGGGGGCTTGATCGGGACCCTGGTTCGGAACGTAAAACAACTCGCAATGGCGGCGGACAGCATGCTTGATCGTTTCGTAGTGCCTCTGCTGGCGCCCCTGGTGGGAGCCGTACGCAGGATGCCTCAGGCCGTCAGGAGCATGGCGCTCAAAGTAAAAAAGACCGCGTCCGCGGCGGTCAGCAGGCTTCACCGTTCACTGACGGCTGTGGCGGGAACCATCGGCGGGAAGTTCGGCGACTTCTCTTCGGCCGGTGGGATCATGGCGCTCGCGGGGATTACAACGGCCGCGGCGGGCCTCGTCCTCATTTTTGCAACCACACTTTCCTTTCACACCAAAATAACAAGGAGCGTTCTCGTGGTCTCAAAGCCGGTCGCGCTTATTCGCGCCGCGCCCTCGCCCGTAGCGAAGGTGGTCGCAAAAACAGAAAGGGGCGAGACCTTTCCCTCCCTCGCGTCCGCGGAAGGCTGGTACCAGGTACAGGCAAAAGCAGGCACCGGATGGATATCGGAGCAGGTGGTCGATCGGAAGGACAAAACAGGATTGGCGGTCGCGTATCATCTGAAGGGGTATGAGTTCGTTTTTCTCGCGGGAGTTGCGCTCTTCATAGTGGGCAGGGTGCGGAGAAAAAACGAGCGTGAACAAGAAGCTGAATGAGCTTTTTAGCACGATATGCTTATGGGCCGATTCCTCGATCGGGTTTTCCGCCCCTTGCCAAACGTTTCCCCGAGCGTCGTAGGCGCAGCAATCGCCCGTCACGCAATATGACGTGCCTGCCAAGACTCTCTATTCCAGATAGGATGACAAAATAGCCGTTCTTGCATTTGCGCATTTATACCGTCAACCGCACGATCGGGTTGACAGGCTAAAGTAGAGCCTTTTGTTCGAGAGGGCCGGGAGGAACATTGAAGGGCCGTGACAAAATAAAAACGGGCGGGTGCAGCCGGTGGAATAACCCGGAAAGACACCCGCCCGATGAGGTTTGCGAGAACAAAGCGACTAACGCGTTGCTTTCAACAGCTGCACGTTATTTCGGATCTCCGCCGCATCCGGCGCATTCGGCGCGAGCGCGAGATATTTCTCGAATTCCTGCGCTGCTTCCTTGTTTTTATGCAGGTCGTAAGCGAAGACCACACCCAGGTTGCGGTGCGCGAAGGCATGGTTCGGATTGATCTTGGCGGCCTTGCGGTATTCCTCGATGGCCTGCTCCGGTTTCCCGAGGTTTTTGAAGCAGGTCCCCAGGTCGACCCGCACGTCCACATTGTTCGGGTCTATGGCAAGGGATTTTTTGTAAGCATCGATTGCTTCGCTGAAGCGCTTCGAGTCCATGAGCGCGTCGCCCAGGATGGTCCAGGCGCGGGGGTTCTTCGGGGCCTGCTGGGCAAGCTGTTCGAGCTGACGCATTTCCTCCGGCGACTTCATCATGACCGGCATGTTGGGGCTGGGAGCCTGGCCCTTGGGCTCTTGGCTCTGCCGGCTGCAGCCCGCGGCCGCGATGAGAATAACGACGAACAACACAACGATCCTTTTCATGATTCCCCTCCGTAGGTTGTTTGACGAGGGCAGGCGCATCGATTAAGCGACCCCTCGTATTTTGTTATGCTTTGATGAACGAACAGCAGTAATCCGCGAGCGTTCTGACCTTGAGCTTGAATTTCGCGTTCGGCGCTACCTCAAAACTTTCGCCGCCCTTTATGGTCTTCCAGGCCTTTTCGCCGGGCAAGAGCACATCCAGGTCCCCGGAGAAAATCTCCATGATCTCCATATCCGCCGTTCCAAATTCGTATTCGCCCGGGAGCATGACGCCAAGGGTCTTTTTGGACCCGTCGGGAAACAGGACGGTCCTGCTCGTCACCTTCCCGTCAAAATAGACGTTTACCTTTTTTACTACGGTTACGTTCTTGAATTCCGTCATGAAAAGCGCTCCTTCGTTGTTCGATCGAGACGGCGTTTCGCCGGCCTTTGCCCGTCCGTACCGTCTTTTGTACACTTCCCCCGCATTGATGTCAACCCCAAAATCGTCCTTGCCGGTAAACCACCACGTCATATCGCGCAGAGGCTTTGCCAAAGGCTGGGGGCCGAGTCTCGGAGGAACGACGAGGCGTTGTCTCGCACTATCTCGTGAGATGGCGGTACTTGATCCGGTGCGGCTGGTCAGCGTCCGCGCCGAGCCGTTTATGCCGGTCCTCTTCGTACTCGGTGAAGTTGCCGTCAAAGAAGGCCACCTTGCTGTCGCCTTCAAAGGCAAGGATGTGGGTCGCGATCCTGTCCAGGAACCAGCGGTCATGGCTGATCACGACTGCGCAGCCCGCGAAGTTCTCCAAGCCCTCTTCGAGCGCCCGCATGGTGTTCACGTCGATATCATTCGTGGGTTCGTCAAGAAGAAGCACGTTCGCCTCTTCTTTCAGGATGCGCGCCAAATGTACCCGGTTCCGCTCGCCGCCGGACAGCACGCCGACCTTCTTCTGCTGGTCCGTGCCGCCGAAGTTGAAGCGCGACACGTACGCGCGGGAATTCATAAGGAGCTTGCCTAACTGGACCTGCTCCTGGCCGCCCGTGATCACTTCCCAGATAGTTTTGTTCGGGTCGAGGGCGTCCCGGCTCTGGTCCACGTACCCGAGCTTCACGGTATCGCCGACCCTGATCGTGCCCTTGTCCGGCTTGTCCTGGCCTGTGATCATGCGGAAGAGCGTGGTCTTGCCCGCGCCGTTCGGCCCGATCACGCCCACGATCCCGCCCGGCGGGAGCATGAAGCTCATGCCCTCGACCAGGATGTTGTCGCCGTAAGCCTTGGTCACGTTGTCGGCCTCGATCACCACCTTGCCGAGCCGGGGCCCCGGCGGAATGTAGATTTCCAATTCCTTGCCGCGCGCCTCGGTTTGCTGGCGGAGCATTTCTTCGTAGGAGCTGATGCGGGCCTTTGATTTCGCATGCCTGCCCTTGGGCGACATCCTGATCCATTCGAGCTCGCGGGCAAGTGTTTTCTGGCGTTCGCTCTCGGTCTTCTCCTCCTGCTTCAGCCGATCGCCCTTCTGTTCAAGCCAGGAAGAATAGTTGCCCTTCCAGGGAATGCCTTGGCCGCGATCGAGTTCCAGGATCCAACCGGCCACATTATCCAGGAAGTACCGGTCATGGGTAACGGCGATTACTGTGCCGGCGTATTTCTGGAGATGGTGCTCAAGCCAGGCAACGGACTCGGCATCAAGGTGGTTCGTGGGCTCATCGAGGAGCAGGATGTCCGGCTGCTGAAGGAGCAGGCGGCAGAGAGCCACACGCCGCTTCTCTCCGCCCGAAAGAGTATTAATCTTCGTATCGCCCGCGGGACAACGGAGCGCGTCCATGGCCATGTCGAGGCGGGAATCCAGCTCCCAGGCGTTCGCGTGATCAAGCTTTTCCTGCACCTCGCCCTGGCGCGCGATGAGCTTGTTCATCTCGTCGTCGGTCATGGGATTGGCGAAACCTTCGTTGATCTTGTTGTATTCATGCAAAAGGTCTACGATCTGCTGCACGCCCTCTTCCACGCACTGACGCACGGTCTTGTCAGGGTCGAGCTTCGGTTCCTGTTCGAGGATCCCGACCGTGTAGCCCGAAGAGACCACGACCTCACCCACGAACTCCTTGTCAATGCCCGCCATGATCCGGAGCAGCGAGCTTTTGCCCGAACCGTTCAGGCCCAGGACGCCGATCTTAGCACCGTAGAAATACGAGAGATAAATGTCCTTCAAAACCTGTTTTTTATCGTGAAATTTACCGACTCCGACCATGGAGTAGATCACTTTGTTTGGTTCAGCAGCCATAACCGTCTCGTCCTCCTGAAAAATGATAGGCTCTTTTGTACACTTTCTTATGCCCGCGTGTCAATCACAAAAAAGCGAGGCGCGGTCTTTTCGATTTCCGTCCCGCATTGACAAACCGTTGCCGCGCTGATAGGCTCATAGTATGGAGATCGATGCCGCGCGAATACACCAGTGTCCGAATTGCGGAACGGAAATAGAAGAGAACAGCTATGTCATGCGCAAGGACGGCTCGTTCCGCTGCGAGCGCTGCTATTTCAAGAACACCTACTTGGACGGCATCGTCCGGAGGATGGAAACGGGGTACCTCGTGACCCTCGAGGCTTTCGTGAACGCCATTGACGCCCGCGAGCGCGAGGTGGGGGACCATTCCCGGCGGGTTTCGGAGTTTTCGCTGGTCATCGGAAGCGCGTGCGGCATGCGGGGCAGGGACCTGGTGGACCTCTACTGCGGGGCGCTCCTGCACGATATCGGCAAGATCGGAGTGCCCGATGCCGTGCTGCTCAAGGCGGGCCCGCTCTCCGACGAGGAGAAGTTGGTCATGAACCGGCATCCTGAGATCGGGCACCGGATCATAAGCCATATCGGCTACTTCGCGCGGGCAGCGGAAATCATACGCGCGCACCATGAACATTTCGACGGCTCGGGCTATCCCCGGGGCCTCAAGGGCGACGATATTCCGCACGGGGCCCGGGTCTTTGCCGTGGCGGACGCCTTGGACGCGCTCACGGTCAGCCGGCCCTACCACAAGGCCCTTTTGTTCGAGGACGCGCTTGAGGAAATCGTTCCCCAATCGGGCAGGATGTTCGATCCGGCCGTTGTCCAGTGCTTCCTTCTGCAGGCGGACGAACTCAAGGGAATGATCGGCCGCGTCATCCCGCAGGCCGCGGTTCCCGAACGAGAAGACCCGTTCGGTCCCGATCGTTAGCCGCCGTTCTTCCTCATTGCCACGTCCGCAAGCGCCCTCATCGGACCGTATTGTTTCAGCCGTGCCAGCTGTTCCTCGTTGCGAACAAAAAGCGAACCGGCAAAGGCAAGCGAGTTGAACGATATGTTCTCAAAAAACTCCCGGGACCTGGGCACGAGCAGCATCCATGTTCGTGTCGCGAGCAGGCAATAGGGGGCGGATTGTTTGGTAAGGCGCGCCGGATCGGGGCACTCGAAGCCGACGAAGCGAAGCATGTCCGAATAGAACTCATACGCGGATTTCGCCGTGACAGCGGGATCTATCGGGGCGGCGGCGTCCAGCTGGACAAAAGCGTGGATGAAGGGGAACGTGGGGATCGCAACCGGCCCGCTTTGCACCGGGGTGCCGGCAAAAACGGGCTCCATCGGGACCGCGGGGCCTTCCGGCGCCAGAGGAAGGGGGACCAGTTGAAGGTGCTTGTGCCGCTGGCTTGCTCCCGCTTCCCGGCCCCCGTTGTAAAATCCGAGGCTGTCGTATTCGGCCATGCACAGCCACAAGGCCTCGAAGTCCTTCAGCGTGAGGAGCGTGTCCTGCTCCTCGAACTGCCGCGTGATGATAAGCAGGTGATGGTCCACCACGTTGAACTTGTTCAGGATTGCACGGTGGGTATCGGTGATGTCGCAGACCGTGAGATCGTGCTCCGGGTGGGAAAAGGGATTCACGTTCTTTCCCGCGCGCGAATCGGCGTCCTGTTTTTCACGCGCTTCATCCTTGCGCTGCAGGCCCGAAAGCACTCTGACGCAGAACCGCACGCCCTTGTCCTCGATGAACGTATAATCGGTCGGCACCCGCACCAGGGCGCCCGAGCGAAGGGCCCGACCGGTCGTCTCGACGAGGTTATTCCAGAGAGTGTTTCTTTTCAGGTTCATAAGAATGCGAGGTCACGAGCGGAACAAGATGGGACGCGGAAATAAAAAAGGGGCCTCGGAGAGAAGCCCCTTTTTTACTTCTTTGACCGTCACTTCCCCCCCTGCGACACGGTCAGGGTCGTGAAGCGCGCTTTGCCCGACTCTACGCCGGCTATCGCCTTGGCGAGAGCGCGCTCGTTTTTCTTTTCGATAGACTCGCCTTTGGCCGGGTCTTCCAGCGTGATTGGTTTGCATGCCGCGGTCCATTGCCTGACCCGCCTGTCAGTGGGATCGAGAACGGACACGCTCGTGCGCGTAGTTTTACCGGCTGCGCGCTGGTCGACCCAGAGATAATACGTTCTGCCCGTTGCGACCCTGCCTTTTACGATCTCCCAGTTCTCTGCTTTTACCAGGAACAGGTGCTCCCCGGGTTTTACCCGGTAGGTTACCGAGGTCACCGGTCCGAGGAAACCGATGAAATGGCCGCGGTCCCAGAGGCTGAAGTCCTGCCCCGCCGGGAGGGGGTTCGGCCTCAGGAACACGACAAGCGAGTCGCTGCCGGCCTTGGCTTCGCGCTCAGCCGCGATCATGTGTGGCCCTCCGGCGCAAGCGGCAAGCGCAGCAGCTATAAGCACGAACACTACGAGTTTGATACTCTGCCGGCTTCTGTCCATGGGGTGGGGCCTCCTCCGAAGTTGTGCACCAGTATGATGCAAGTGTATAATGTCGCAAAAGACCTGTCAATGCCTTTTTCAGTATTTTCCCGTCTCCGTCGGACTGGGCTGTTCTTTGTTCTTGACGGCGGCGGTCCTGAAGAGTTACCATTCATACGTTTTACGGAGCTTCCCCGGGGCCTTATCCGCCGGGGCGGTCACCTCATCGCCTAATGTTTATTCTTCTCCTGTTAGCCGGGTTCTTCCTCATTCCATCGGCCGCTTTCGCCTGGGGCCCGATGACCCATATGTATTTGGGGAATGAGATCCTCTCCTGCGCTCCGCTCCTGCCCGCGGGCATCTTCGCGCTCCTGAAGAAGCACAAACAGGACTTCCTGTACGGCAACGTCATGGCCGACATCATTCTCGGCAAAAAATACCTGCCCGACGACAAAAGTTCTCATTCCTGGGAGGTGGGATTGAAGCTTCTGGACCAGGCGAAAGCCTGGCCCGAACGCGCCTTTGCCTATGGGTACCTGGCCCACCTCGCAGCCGACACGGTCGCCCACGAAACTTTGACCGACGAACTAGGGAACATGGGCCACACCTGGATCGAGCTGAAGGCCGACAGCCTGATCGACAAGGCCTATTGGCTCCAGACGGTCACGATCAGCAAGAAGGTCCGCAAGAGGAGCGACCTGCTGCTCGAAAACTCCCTTGACCGGTATTTGTTCTCCTTCAAGACCAACCGGCGCATCTACAAAAGTTTCATCTTCCTCTCGCTCTTGAACAAGAAGCGCCGCCGCGGTGTCGACCGCGCGCTCATCCACGAACTCCACGAGGAATCAATCGCCCGCATGCTCGACCTGCTCCAGCACGGCACCGAGTCCGCCGTACTGACCAAAAACCCTCTCTGATTTTTTCTTCCCCGCGTAAAGACGTCATGTTCCCTATTGGTCTGGAATAATCACCGGCAATTTGATATAGTTGATTACAGCACTACACAGCGTGAAGGCAAGTTTTTCGGAGAAATTCCATGCCGCAGAACGAAACTTATGAAGTAATCATAATCGGCGGGGGGCCTGCAGGGCTCACCGCCGGAATTTATTGCAAACGGGCCGCGATGAAGGCGGTCCTTTTTGAACAAGGACTGATCGGCGGCCAGATCGCCATCTCAAAAGACGTGGAGAATTACCCCGGCTTGGAGGGCATCACCGGGTTCGACCTTGCGGAAAAACTGATCCATCACGCACGGACGTACGGGCTGCACGTCGTCCCGCAAGCGGTCAAAGAGATAACCGTCGGGCCCGAGCTTCACTCGGTGTTGCTGGCCGACGGCGAGCTCCTCCAGACCGTCGCCCTGATTCTCGCGGTGGGCGGCTCCGCGCGTAAGCTCGGGGTTCCCGGCGAGGCGGAATACCTCGGGACAGGCGTTTCCTACTGCGGCACCTGCGACGGGTTCTTTTTCAGGGACAAGACGATTGTGGTCGTCGGCGGGGGAGACACCGCCGTGGAAGAGGCATTGTATCTCTCGCGCCTGGCCAGGAAAATTTACCTCGTCCATAGAGGGCCCGACTTGCGGGCGAGCAGAATCCTTCAGGACCGGCTTAAGAGCGAACCTCGCATCACGCTCATCTGGAACACAATCGTTACGGAAATCAAGGGGAACGGAAAAGCGGTCGAGTCCGTATTGCTTCGGAACGTGCAAGCCGGGAAAGCGGACGAGCTCCCGACGGACGGCGTCTTTATCTTTGTCGGGTACTCCCCAAACAACCAGCTGATTCCCCCGGCGGTCCGCATGAATGAACTGGGTTACGTCATTACCGATGAGATGTGCGGGACCAACGTGCCGGGAATTTTCGCGGCTGGGGACCTGCGCCAGAAATTCGCCAACCAGATCGTGGTGGCGGCCGCGGACGGATGCATAGCCGCGCTGGCCGCTGCGCGGTATGCGGAGCTGAAAAAGACCGGGATCGCGCCGTTGTGATCGCGCCGACCGGATACTTCCCGGGCAATTCGTTAAACGGCCACGAATTAATTTATTCTTGAAAAAGGGAGCGCACCTATGATGCATTATGAGGATAAGCGGAGCGGCAAGGGCGGCTGCGGAGGTTTCTTTTCTCTCGTGCTCGTCACGGTGATCTTCGCCGGCCTCGTGTACTGGCTGTTCGCGGGAGGAGTGCCGAAACGGGTGATTCTGGAGGCCGACTTCACTCAGGGCGTTGCCGAGCACGTTCCCGATGATTCCCTCGCACGCCTCATTCTGTCAAAAAAAATGCCTCTCCGCCACGCGGTGGAGGCGCTTCAGAAAGCGGCGACGGACAGCCGGGTCAAGGGGCTGGTAGCGCGCGTAGGAGAGTCGGGCATGAAGCTCGCGCAGGCGCAGGAACTCCGCGACGCGGTCATCGCGTTTCGCTCCTCGGGCAAGCCCGCGGTCGCTTATGCAGAGAGTTTCGGTGAGTTCGGGCCGGGGAACGCCTCCTATTATCTCGCCACCGCTTTCGACGCCGTCTACCTCCATCCCTCGGGCGACCTGGGACTTACCGGGCTCATCGCCCAGCAGCCCTTTCTGCGCGGGATGCTCGACAAGCTGGGGATTGTCCCGCGCCTGGAGGGGAGGAAGGAATACAAAAGTTTTCGGTACGTCTTTTCCGAACGCAAATACATAGGGCCGCACCGCGAAGAGGTGCAGCGGGCCATTGCCTCGCAGTTCGGCCAGCTCGCCGGAGGGATCGCCGCCAGCCGCAACCTTTCCGAGGAGGCGGTCCGGGCCCTCGTTGACCGCGGTCCTTTCTCAGGACAGGAGGCCGTCGTTGCAAAACTCGTAGATGGGCTTATGTATCGCGACGAAGTCTACGATACCATGAAAAAAAAGGCCGGCGCGAAGGCTGAATTCCTGCCGCTCGCCGAATACCGTGAGCGGGCCGGCGGGCCTTATGCCAAGGGAGCGACCGTGGCCCTGATCTCCGCAGTCGGGGTCATCGAACGGGGAGAGAGCCGCTACAATCCCGTGACGAACGAGCTTGTCATGGGCTCGGACACCATCGCCTCGGCGCTCCGGCAGGCAGTGGAGGACAAGAGCGTTCAGGCGATTCTGCTTCGGATCGACAGCCCCGGCGGGTCTTACGTGGCTTCGGACGCGATTTGGCGCGAAGTCGTCAACGCGAAGAAAGCGGGAAAGCCCGTGATTGCCTCCATGGGCAGCGTGGCGGGATCGGGCGGCTATTTTATCGCGATGGCCGCGGACAAGATCGCGGCCCAGCCCGCGACCATCACCGGATCGATCGGCGTGTTCGGCGGAAAGATGATCACGACTGGTTTCTGGAACAAACTCGGGGTGAGTTGGGACGAAGTGCATACGAGCAGGAACGCCGACGTCTGGAGCCCGGTCAAGGACCTTACGCCAGCGCAAAAGGCGAGGATGTCTCAGTGGCTCGATCGCATTTACGAAGATTTTACTTCCAAGGCAAGCCAGGGCCGAAAGCTTTCGCGAGAAGCGATGGAAAAGATCGCGAAAGGCCGTATCTGGACCGGGGAAGACGCAAAGAGGCTGGGACTCGTGGATGAACTGGGCGGACTTCCGACCGCGCTCGCGCTCGTTCGCAAGGCAGCCAAACTTCCCGACAACGCCCCCCTTCGGCTGAAAGAGTATCCCGAACGGAGCCTGCTGAAAAAAGTCCTTTCAGGAATTAAACAAATCGCGGTCTGGGAAGACAACAACGACGCGCTTGCGCGCGCGCTCGAAGAGCTGCAGCCTCTCGCAGGAATCGCCGGAACTCTCGGGCCCTCGAACCGTTCCGAGGTCTTGAGAATGCCGGACATAGAATGAGGTGATGACGAAGGGCGGGCGTGATGAACGCTGATACAGTAATCAATCGGCTGAAAATTTCCCTGATGGCGATACCCGCTGTCATCGTGCTTATTCTGACGGCAGCGACGGTTACCAGGAACTCAGCATATCGAGATGAGATAACGCTCTGGACGGACACGATGGAGAAAAGCCCATTAAAAGGCCGAGCTTTCTGCGCGCTGGGCGACCACTATCTTGCTCTTGGAAGTTATCTCACTGCCATAACTTACTATCGCGAAGCCATCAAGCGCAATTTCTATTTTTCCAACCTTTATATAGATCTGGCCAACGCATATGATCGGACGGGAAGCATAGACAGGGCAAAAGAGGCCGTCAAGATGGGCATTTCTCTCAGCGAATCACTGGGGCAGAAGAAACCGCGATATCACCTTTTTCTGGGAGAGCTTTATTATAAGGAACTGAACTTGCCCGAAGCCATGAAGGAGTTTATGCAGGCGTTGCGCATGGACCCTCAAAATAATTATATTTACTACCAGCTGGGGCTTGTGTATAGGGCCTCCGGAGATTACGACGAAGCCATCGCAAGCCTCACGCGAGCGCTCGCGTTATCTCATGAGGACAACGAAATCGGAGCCTGCAAAAACGCGCTTGAGGAAGTAGCCTATTTGAAAAAAAAGAAAAACTGAAAAGCAGCATGACGGTTTTTGCTTTCTCAAGTCCTCCCTTTCGCCATCCGTCCAAATTTTTGCTATCCAGCACCAGCTTTTCTTTTCTCGACTGCCCGGATGACGTAGGGGTAGATAGTGTCGGTCACGACTCGGTAGCCTTCGGGCGTGGGGTGGATGCCGTCGGATTGGTTCAGGGACGGATCGCCGGCAACATGCGCGAGGAGGAAAGGGATCAGGATAAGGCCGTGCTTCCTTGCCGCTGCCGGGTAAATGGCGGCGAAGGAGCGCGTGTATTCTCTGCCGAGATTGGTGACCATGCGCATGCCGGCCAAGACCACGGTGACGTTGCTTTTCTTCAAGACGCGGACGGTCTCGTCGAGGTTTTTCCCCAGGATCCGCGGGTCTATTCCCCGCAGGCCGTCATTTGCCCCGGTTTCGAGGATTACGATGTCGGGTTTGAGCTTCAGCACCCAGTTAATGCGCGAGCGGACGCCGCTGCTCGTTTCTCCGGTGATACCCGCGTTCACCACGCGCCAGTGGTAACCGTTCTCGAGTAATTTTCGTTCGAGCTGCGCGGGCCAGGCTTCTGATTCATCCACGCGCAAGCCGGCGGTGAGGCTGTCTCCGACGGCCACGATGGTCCCGTCATACGCAGGATGTTCCTGACGCGGCGTCCGCGCCGGCTCTTCGGATTGCTCGCACCCGGCGAAGATGCAAAGCAGGACCGCAACCATAATCACCCCCAGCGCGAATATTTTTTTCTCCCTCACCACTCACCTCATTCCTTTTATTCTTCAGCATGCTCCCTCAGAAACGCGGCAGGTTTTCGGCGTACGATCCCGATCGAGGCGCCCAGACCGGCGATGGCTATCAAGAGCGTTGTAGCCAGAATAAAAAGGGCGATGCCGCCGAGAAAAGGCTTGTAAGGCACGTCGAGCACTTTTCTGCAGATTGCCCAACCCGTTGCCTGCGAGAGAGCGAGGGCCGCGATTGAACTCGTGAGCCCGAGCAGCAGGCTTTCCACGGCGAAGATGGACAGGACGAACTTGCCCCGCGCGCCGAGAATCGTAAAATAAGCGGCTTCCTGCATGCGGGCATAGCGCGTTGCGAAGACGGAACTGAACATGATCAGGACCCCGGCGGCGACGCTGAAGAGCGTGAAAAAACGGACGATTGCCGAGAGTCGTTCCATGAGGCGCGCGAAGACCGCTATCGTTTCCGTCACGTCGATGACGCTGACGCTCGGGAAGCGGGCCGCCATCTTGTTCTGGAGCGGAGAAAGCTTATCCTTCTCCACGCGAACCGCGGTAAAGAGGGTCTGCGGGGCGTCCTTGAGCACCGCCTCCGGAAAAACGAAGTAAAAGAACGGCTGGAGCGCCGCGCGGGTCCTGGTCCTGATGCTCGATATTTTCGCTTCGAGCGGCACGCCCTGGATGCGGAAGGAAATCATATCGCCGACTCGCATTTTTCGCATGTCCACGACCGTATCAAGGACGGAGACTTGCGGCTCGGGCCGGTCGCTGCGAAAAAGATTTTTCCCGGACACGATCCGCTCGTCCTCGAGCAGGCTGTCACGGTAGGTGAGATTGAATTCCCGCGCAAGGTTGTCGCCCCGTTTCCCGCGCTCCTGCTCCGCGTCGATCCGCTCGTTGTTGATCGCGACGATGTTCGCGCGCACCACGGGATAGAACACGGTTGCGGCCCCCAGCTCACGTGCAAAGGCGGCCTTTTGCGCGGGCTGAATGTCGATAAAAAAAAGGTTCGGCGCATCGGGTGGATAGGAACGGACGAAGGTCTCGTCCATGTTTTGCTCTACCAGGGTGATCGTAAAAATGACGGCCAATGAAGCGATCAGTGTCACCATGATCGCCCTCGTGGCGTTCCGGGGGCGGAACAGGCCTTTCAAGGCCTGGCGAAGGACAAGGCCGCGCACTTGTTGTTTTCTCAAGAATCGGAGGATAGCCTCGGCAAAGAGAAAGCAGACGAGGATGAGCGAACTCAAGCCGAGTACGAAGAAGAACCCGGCTTTCATTTCCCCGACCCTCCAGACGATCATAAGGAGAAAGAAGGCGACCCCGGCCAAGGTCGTGAGCCACGCGGTCCGGTCCCGGAAGCCTTCCTGCGCCTCCTTGCCGAAGATGGCGCGCGGCTTCACGTTCTTGAGACGGAAGAGGGGAAGAAACGTGAAGAGCACCACCACCGCAATTCCCAGGGCAAGCCCCTCGGCCACCGCGGCCCAGGATATTTTCAGCTCTACCGAAGGAGGAAGGAGCCCCCGGAAGAGTTCCGAGAGGACCTTTTCGAGAAAAAAGCTGAGCGACATCCCGAGGAAAGTCCCGACGAGGCCAAGCGTGGAGACGACGACGAAATAGTGGTTGACGATAAATCGGTTCCCCGCTCCCACGGCCTTCATGATCGCAATGGTATGTTCCTGCTCCTTCAAAAAGGCGGTGAGCGAGCTCTGGATGCCGATGCCCGCAAGGAGCAGCGTGAATATGCCGATCAGGTTCAGAAAAAAAAGAAAATTGTCAAAAAACTTTTTGACTCCCGATTGGGCGGTCAGGTACGTTTCAACCTCCTCCCGGCCTGCAAGCGCCGCGGCCTTAAGCCTTGAGACGATGTCGGCGAGTCCCTTGGGATCGTGCACTTTCACGAGCAGCATATAGTTCACCCGGCTTCCCTTGCCGATAAGGTCGAGGGAGGCGAGGTCATTCGCATTGACAAAGACACGGGGACCCAGGGCGAAGAAGTTTACCGGCCGGTCAGGCTCGCTTTGCAAAACATCGCTGATGAAAAGCGAGGCGCTTCCCACGCCGAGCCGGTCCCCGACCCGGATATGGAGGCGGTCGAGGAGCGTCTGGTCCACGACGACGTTGCCCTCTCGAAGGACCGATGCAAACAGCCGTCCCGAGACGAGTTCAACCTT
>JBGPHF010000007.1:0-18347 GCA_041484215.1 Nitrospirota bacterium | reverse complement strand
GGACCGCAGAATCGCCATGGCCGTGCTGCCCGGCGTGATCGGCCTTCTTCCCTCGGCCGGCGGGGCGGCATTCTCGGCGCCCATGGTGCAGGAAGCAGCCGCCGATGCCGAGATGAAGCCCGAGCACAAGGCGTTCATCAATTACTGGTTCAGGCATATCTGGGAGTACATTTCGCCGCTCTATCCCGGGGTGGTACTCGCCGCGGCAATCACGAAAATTCCCATGGACAGGTTTCTCCTGTCCCAGCTGCCGTTGCCGCTCGCGGTCGTGGGCGTGGGAGCGCTCCTCGCGTTCCGGGGCATGCGCACAAGACCAATTGCCGGCAAGCGGAACCGGGAGGAGTTCAAGGCGCTCTTCGTGACGTTGTTGCCGATCACCGCTTCCGTTGTCCTGGTGGTCGTGTTCAAGATGCCCTTGTCGTTTGCCATGCTGTCGATCGTGCTCGCCATGTTCGTTGTCTACCGGTATACCTTGTCCGCCATCGCGGCAACGCTCAAGGAAAGCGTGTCCGTGAACGTGATGTTCATGGTCATCGGCATCATGGTGTTCAAGGGCATGCTCGACGCCTCCGGCGCCATCGAAGCGCTCCCGGTCTTCTTTAAGGCAACGGGGCTGCCCGTTGCCGTGGTCCTTTTCGCCCTGCCTTTCATCGTGGGCCTGCTCACCGGCCTTACGGTCGGGTTCGTCGGCGCCACCTTCCCGATCATCACGGCCATGCTGGGAGGGACCCCGGAGGTAGGCGCCGTGACCTTCGCTTTTGCCAGCGGCTTTGCGGGTGTCATGCTCTCCCCCACGCACCTCTGCCTGCTCCTGACCGTCCGCTATTTTAACGCCGACCTGGCGGGGACGTATCGGTTCATCTATCTGCCGGTCATTCTCGTCTTCGTCGTGGGGCTGCTTCGTTTGTGGGTTTAACCATCGGAAAAGCGCCGGAAAAAACACGGAAAAACACTTGCATTTTCCCCCTATCTATGCTATTTTTAGGTTTCCAAAAAAACGAGTAAGGTCGATTCCCCCGCTACCGCGGGAGATTACTCCTTGCTCCCTGAGAAGCAACAGGGGGCTATAACCCACGAGGAGAAAACACCATGCCGATTTACGAATCAATCTTCATCATCAACCCCAACATCACCGACGAAGAAACCGCCGGCGTGATCAAGAAGATGCAGGACGTGGTCGCGAAACAGGGCGGCGAGATGCTCAAATACGAGGACTGGGGCAAGAAAAAGCTCGCCTACGAGATCAAGAAGCAGAAACGCGGCCATTACGCGTTCTTTCAGTTCAAGGCCGCGCCCACGGCGGTGAGTGAACTGGAGCGTACGTACAAGCTGACCGATTCGGTGATCAAGTTCATCACCGTAAAGCTCGAAAAAGAGCTGCGTCTCAAGCCTGAGCCGAGGAAAAAGAAAAAGGAAGCCGCCAAGGCGGCGGAAGCGGCCCAGGCCCAGTCATAATCCGCACGCGGACACACGCGTCCGACAGGAGTCCCGGAAACAGCGGGGCCTGCCGGCACAATGAGGAGCGCCATGACGAGCTTCAATAAAGTAATTCTGATGGGCAATCTCACCCGCGATCCCGAGGTCCGGTTCACGCCGAACGGGAGCGCGGTCGCCAGCTTCGCCATTGCGGTAAACCGCAAATACAAGCAGGGCGACGAAACCAAGGAAGAGGTCAGCTACATCGATATCGTGGTCTTCGGCAAACAGGCGGAAAACTGCGGCCAGTATCTGAATAAGGGCGACGCCGCCCTGATAGAAGGCCGGCTGCAGCAGCGACGGTGGGACGACAAGGAGTCAGGCCAGAAGCGCAGCAAGGTGGAGGTCGCGGCCCAGTCCGTGACCTTCATGCCGAAGCGTTCCAAATCAGGCCCCGGCGGCGGGGCAGGCCAGTCCGAGTCCGCGCCGGAGCCGTCCGTGGACGAAGGCGAGATACCTTTTTAGACCGCGAGTCACGGTGCGCGAAAAACGATCCAACAACTATTTAACGAGGAGTCACGATTATGGCAGAGTTCCCAGCAAGGTCCACACGGCCCTCTGATCCCCGAGGCAGGGACACCCGGGATAATAAGGGCCCTGATAAAAAAAGACGTTTTCAGGTCAGAAAAAAAGTATGCCGGTTCTGCGTCGACAAGACGCCGTTCATCGATTTCAAGGACGTAAAAACGCTCCGGTTTTTCCTGACCGAGCGGGGAAAGATTTTGCCCCGCCGCATCTCCGGCAACTGCGCCAGACACCAGAGAGAAGTAACGGTCGCGGTGCAGCGCTGCAGAAGCATCGCGCTCGTTCCGTTCTCAGGCGAAAAATAGAAGCATCGCGCGACAGCGCGTAGCTACCCGATCCCCCAGGGGAAACTCAGGTGTTGCATCCGCAACCAGGGGTTTCCCCTTATTTTTGGAGTCAGCAATGAATTACCAGGCAACGCTGCTCGCCGCCGCGCAGACCGTGGCGCTTTTCCTCTCGGCTTTTTTCATTCCCGTTCTGGGCCAGGCCGTTGCATTGTTTGCGCCCGTGCCGCTCATCCTCCTTTCCGTCAGGACCGGCAGACATGAAGGGATGCTTGCTCTTTTCCTCTCGGCTGCGGCCATTTCCGGTCTTGCCGGATGGCATACAGGAGTTGTTTTCCTGTTCACCTTCTGCCTCATGGCCGCGGGTATTTCGGAAGGACTGCTCCGCACATGGAAGCCTGAAACAACGGCCCTCGTGGGCGGGCTTTTGCCGGTGGCGGCACTGTCGCTCGCGGCGGCATATTACTTCGGTCACAGCGGCAAAAACCCGGTAAAAGCCGTCGAAGAATATCTTCGCAGCAACATCGCGGAAGCCGCGAAGGTCTATACCAGCCTGGGTTTGACGGAGATGGCCAAGGCTGTCTCCGAAGTGTCCGAAACGTTCATTCACTTTCTCGTGCGCTTGCTGCCCGCTGTCGTGATCGCGACTTCGGTGCTTCAAGCAGCCGCTTGTTACGGTTTCAGCCGCGCGGTCGTGCTGCGGAAACCGGGGGCCGGGACCGCGCTCGGAGGAATGCCTCTTTCGGCATGGCACGCGCCCGATGTCTGGGTCTGGGGGCTCATCGTCTCGCTGGTCCTTATTATGATCCCCGGGGAAACGGCTAAGTTCACGGGAGGGAATCTCGCGATTCTCTACGGCGTTGTCTATCTTACGCAGGGAATAGCGGTCGTAGACCATTATCTCAAAAAAGCGCAAATCAAAACCTTCGTCCGTGGCCTGATCCAAGCCATCCTCCTCGCCTTACCGAGCCTTGTTTTCATTATCGCCCTGGGCGTGGTAGACATCTGGGCCGACTTCCGCAAGGTGCGGGCGCCGCTCCCTCCTGCATAGGCTTTTATCGGCACTTTCGAGATTAAAGTCCTTCATGGTTTTCAAAGCAGCCCCATTCTTCATCTTCAGTTTCCTTTACCCAAAACCGCCTGCTCCGTGAGTGTTGGATCGAGAGGCGCTTTGTGTTATATTGACATGCGGCTTAGTGTTGGTTTAAGGGGAAAAACATGTGGAGATCGGCTGTCAGGCTGTCCATCGCGTTGACATTTCTGTTGAGCTACGGCTCCGCCTCGGGCGGCGAGGAAAAAAAGGCGCCAATGCCGGATGCAATGACGGGTCCTGTGGGGACGGCGGCGACCGCACCTGCAGCGCCTGAACCGAGACTGGTGTCCCTCACCGTCACTCCTGCTAAAAGAACGATCATGAAGAACGCGATGATTCAGTTTACCGCCACAGGAACGTTCTCGGACAAAACGACCCGAGACCTTACCTCATCGGTGAAATGGAGCTCCTCCCGTGCAGCGATCGCTGCGATCGACCAGGCCGGCCTCGTCACCGCGGGCGATGCGAAGGGAACGAGCAGCATTACAGCGTCTTTTCAAGGCAAGCGAGGATCCGCAAAGCTGAACGTCACCATACCATCGCTCGTATCCGTTATCATAATGCCTTCGAAACCCGCTCTCTCCAAAGGCATGACTCTGCAGCTTATCGCCACGGGAAATTTTTCGGATAATACAGCCCAAGACCTTACCAATTCGGCGAAATGGAAATCGTCGAACACCAGGGCCATGACGATCGACCCGGCAGGCCTCGTAACGGCGCGGGCCGTGAAAGGGACCGCGACCCTGACCGCATCCGTGGGAAACAAACGCGGGTCCACAACCGCCACCGTCAGTCCGCAGAGACTCCTCTCCATCGCGGTAACTTCGTCCGCGACCGTAATTTCCCGAGGCATGACCCAACAGTTTGTCGCCACGGGCGTCTATTCGGACGGCGCGGCAAAAGACCTCACCTCTTCCGTAAAATGGAGTTCCTCTGACGGGGCGGCCGCCACCATCAACGCCGTCGGACTCGTCACGGCACAAGCCCAGCGAGGCTTCACAACCATTTCGGCAGCCTTCGGAGGAAAGGGCGGATCGCTGACACTCACTGTTGAGCCCGCGCTTGCATCGATCGCCATAACGCCCGCTGACGCATCCATCCGGCAGGCAGTCACGATACAGTACGCCGCTAAAGGCATATTCGAGGACGGCAGTTCGCGGGATTTGACCTCGGCATGCTCATGGACTTCGGCTGCTCCGGCTGCGGCCCCCATTTCCCCTTTGGGACTCGCCACCGGCATCAGTATAGGGTCGTCGGCCATAACGGCCGCTTGTCTCAACAAAACGGGCTCGACGACGCTTACGGTGCTGGTGCGCGATATCATTTGCCCCAAGACGATCGGCCGCGCCGGAGATGCCGGGAAACTGCAAGGGCTCGTCAAGTGGCCTTCTCCGCGCTTCGCCAAGGTCAACAGCGCATCACCGGACACCGGCAACGCGGTCGTGGACCAGGTCACCGGCCTCATGTGGCCCGCTGACTCCAACTCGCCCGGTCCGGCATTTTGCAGCCCCGGAGTCGTAAAAACAGGGCAAGGAGCCGTCGATTACCTTGCGTGCTTGAATGCCCAAAAATACCTGGGATACGGAGACTGGCGCCTGCCCGGCCGCACGGAACTGTTCAGTCTCATCGATTTCGAGCAGTCCGTGCCCGCTCCCTGGATAAGCGCACAAGGCTTCAGCAACATCCAGGCCTTTTTCGGCGACGAGTATTGGATCTCTTCTTCGGATCAGCCAGCTTCTGACAGCGGCTCGTTCGCGGATCTTTGCTACGGTGTCGTATACTACGACAAAAAATCCACAGGCCATTTTGTGTGGCCCGTTCGTGGCGGAAAATAATAAGCGTGCGCTTCGGGGCCGGGGCGTCCATCCTTACGCAGGCGCAGCTGTTTTTCCCTCCACTTTTTTCCCTTTTCTGTTATAATGCCGTGCAGGAGTACCTATGCGCCTTTCAAAAACACTGATCAAACTTCTGTCCGATGCCATTGCGGCGAACCTGGTGAAAAAAGGCATCGCCGAGTACGAGGTGCCCGAAAGCGCGATCGCCGAGCTGATCGCCGGGGTGATCACCGCGAACATGGTGGAGGAAGATAAGCTCAACAAAGATGCGGAGAAGCTTCTTTCCGCGCACGAGGCCGAGATAGCGCAGGGGCAGATGGATTATCGCAAGGTGTTTGAACTCACCAAGAAAAAACTGGCGCAAGAACGGGGAGTCGTCCTGTGAGGCTGAGCGAAGACCGGATATCCCATATTTCCCACTTGGTCCTGGACATGCTGGTCCGGAACAGGAACGTCGACCTCCTCCAACCCGAGGAGAAGCTCCTTCGTGAGATCAAACACACCTTGTTCAACGAACTCAAGTTCGAGGACGAGGCGGACGAAGCGGCCCGGCGCACCATTCAGTCTTTGTCGCGGCGGGTCCCCGAGGGAAGCCCTGAGTGGGACGTCCTGTACCGGAAATACCGGGATGAAGAGATGCGCAGGAGAAGCAAAGGTTGAAAAAAATTATTCTCCCCGGCCTGCTCGTCTTTGTCGTTATCTCCGGCTCGGGATTGTTTCTTCGTACGAGCCTGTCGAGCTTTCTCCTGTTTCCCTGGATCGCCGGCTACCTTCTTCTTGTCTTTGCCGTTTCCTACCACGCTCTTTTCAGCAAAGAACGCCTCAACACGTTTCCCTTCATCGTCCTGGGCGTGCTCCAGCTCAACTTTCTCGTCCAGACGACCGGGGGCATCCATTCGTCGCTCTGGCCCGCTTACTTTCTCTTTGCTGTTCTGGTCGCCGCCTTCTCCCCTCCCCTGAGGACCGCTGCGACCGCGGCCCTCATCCTCGTCATCGAGAGCGCCAATCTCCTCCTCTCCGGCGAGGCCGGGATCTGGATGATCTTTGGGGGCTTCGCGTTGTCTCTCGTCGCGGTTTCAGCAACGACATCGTTCATCATGACCCGTGCCCGGAGGGAAGCGCAACGCGTAAAAGAAGATCACGCGCAGCTGATCGCTCATGCCGACGCATACGATCCGCTGGCAGGCCACGCCGAGCTCGAACAACTCACGGCCGAAGCGCGCCAGGCGTCGAACGTGAAGGCCGCCAGACAGCGCGACGACGCCTTTGACGGGCTTATTGAAATGATTTACGGGTTTGTACCCGCGCACACCTATGCGCTTTTTCTCAAGGAACCGCTGAGGGGAACCTCCGTCTTTGCTCTTCGCGCCAGACGAAGCCTTGCGGAGGACAGCTGCCTGGCCCCTTTGGGAACGCGTCTCGACCCCGGCAACGACCACGGCATCATCGAAGGATGCATCCGCGACGGCCAGCCCCAGTATTTTGCAAACCTGGATCATACGCCGGGCAATCTCGGCTACTATGCGCGTCCGGTCTCAATAAAGTCGCTGTTCGCCGATCCCATTCGCAGCCAGGACGAAGTCGTGGGTATTCTCGTGGTGGACAGCCTGGAGACCGGGGCCTTTTCCCTGGAAACTCAGGATTTGTTTTCCCGTTTCGCCCCGTTCTTCGTGCAGCTCATCGAGAAAATCCGCCTGGCCCAGGAGCTGGACCTCCGTGCGAGAAACTTTGCCGGCTTGCACAAAATGAGCGCTGTCATGAACAGCAGCCTCGACCTCGGGACTATTTTTGAAAAGCTGGCGATGGAGCTCGCCGTTCTGGCGCCCCACGATATCTGCCTTGTCGTCCGCTACGACGAAAAAACAAAGGATGCGCACGTGATTCATCAGAGCGGCGCGGTAACGTTAACACGAAACGACGGCTCCCTGCTCGATACGCTCGCCGAGGCAATAAGACTCCCGGGGAGCGGCCGGAACGGGCAGGAGAACGACTTGCGTTTTCCGATCGCGGAGAGCGCGGTCTTAAGCCGGATGCTGAATCAGGCGGAGCAGTGCGACACTACTCCCTATCACTTTCACAACCTCGGCGAACGGGACTGGGACAAGGGGTTTTTCTCGCGCGCTCTGAAGCTTACCGAACAGCTGGGCTCGCTTTCCTGCTGGCCCCTCGTGACCGGAGATAAATTCATCGGCGCCTTTTTCCTGGGAGCGCTTCAACCCGACGCCTTTTCCGAGTATAACCGCTCATTCCTCGATACGCTCATGAACCAGTTCGCCGTGGTCATGGACAACATGATCCTCCATCAGCAAGTGCAAAACATGGCGCTCACCGACGGTCTCACCGGCCTTCTGAATCACCGGACTTTTATGGAAAAAATGGATGAAGAGGTCAGGAGACTCAACCGGGCCGAAGAGTTGCATTTTTCCCTCTTATTGCTGGATATCGATTTATTCAAAAAAGTGAACGACGAATACGGCCACCCCGTCGGCGACGTTGCGCTCAAGACCATCTCCGGCGTCATCCACGAAATGGCCCGAAGCATCGACTTCGTCGCCCGTTATGGAGGCGAGGAGTTCGCCGTGGGAATGGTCGGCGCCGACGACGAAGGGGCATACAAAATGGCCGAGCGCATCCGCAAAGCCGTCGAAGCCACGGCGATCACCGCCGGGAAAATCACACTCAAGCGGACGCTGAGCATCGGTGTCGCCTCCTATTCATCGCGGTGCGCGAAAAGGGAAGAGCTCATTTCACAGGCCGATCAGGCCCTCTACCACGCAAAGCATAACGGCAGGAACCGCGTATGCCGGTACGGAGAGCTGAATGCCGACGAAGCAGACCGTGCGAGGGCACATGCACAAAAATGATAAAAAACCTCTCCCGTTAAACCTTTCATACTCGCCGGTGTCTTACTAGTTAACGAGCGGATATTTTCATGGACGAAGACCTTGACCTAATCAAGAGAGCCGGGGCCGGTGAGCGGGAAGCATTCGACGACCTGGTGCTGAAATATCAGAAACCGCTCTACTCCCTGCTCTACCGCATGGTGAGCAACCGAGAGGACGCCGCGGACCTTCTCCAGAAGACCTTTATCAAGGCTTTTACGGCCTTGAGCTCGTTCGAGCAGCGGTCGAGTTTCAAAACCTGGCTTTACCAGATCGCGATCAATCTCGCGAAAAACATCTACCGGGCCCGCTCGCGGGCGGAACTGGTTTCCCTCGATGACGTAATCATCAAAAGAAACCCGCGAACGCTCGATGCGCTGATCGCAAAAGAAAGCAGGTTCCTGCTGAGACGTGCGCTGGTGAAGCTGCCGGAGAAACAACGGATAACACTCCTGCTGAGGGTCCAGGAAGACAAGAAGTTCGAGGAAATCGCCGACATCATGCACTGTTCGGTCGGCACTTCGAAGGCCAATTACCACCATGCCGTGCAGAAACTGAAGACGTTGATGAAGGAGCCCGAGGCAACGGAGCTCGGGAGCAAGGAGCGGGGGGAAGCCCATGAAGTGCACGAATAACAACATAAAAGAATTGCTTCCGAAATATCGGAAAAATTCTCTCAGCGGAGAAGAGAAACTTCATATCGAGAAACATGTAAAAACCTGCGAAGACTGCCGAATTGAGTTGTCCGTTCTCCGCATGATGGGCGTGGACGCGGTCCCTGACCCGGGAGAGACTTTCTGGGCCGAGATGCCGGACCGGGTCTATCGCTCAGTTCAGGAGCAGAAAGCACGTAAACCCCGGTTTTCTTTCGGCGCCCTTGTCGAGCGCATGGTCTTGCCGCGCTGGGCTTTGGCCGCGGCTGCGGCCGGCGTTGCTCTCACGGTCTCGTGGCTCGTCATGCACCCGCTGCCGAAGGACTCGGCTCCGTCCGCCCTTCTTACGGAGGAATCCGTCTATGAAGAAGGCATTGCCGCCGACGCGGTGCTTGCCCATCCGGTGCAGAATCTGGCGGAACTGACCTCCGACCAGCTCGCTGCGGTGGATGCCTGGGTTTCGTCCGAGCTTTCAGGCATCGCGAGTGACGCCGGGACAACCATGGCGTTCGTTTTCGACACCGACCTCACCGAGGACTTGTCGGATTTGAACCCGCGTGAAGTAGATCGGCTCGCAACGATGCTGCAAAAACTGGTACAGGAGGAGGGGTAACCATGAGGAGCATACTTACAACAATATTCGCGGCTATGCTGATCGTTGCGGCGGCGCCTGCATTCGCCCAGCAGGGCCCGGGCCCGCAAGGAGGGTTCGTCGACGACGAACCGGGACTCGGAACACCCCCGGGCGGGGGCGGACCGCTGAGCGCGCAATCGGAAAAGAAACGGGAAGAAGTCCGGAAAAAAGTGGAGGCCGTCAGGATGTGGCGTCTGACCGAAGATCTCAAACTCGATGAAAAATCCAGCGCCAAGCTTGCTTCATTCCTGAGCGTCATCGAGGAGCAGCGCCGGGGCCTCGTTCGAGAACGCCTGGAGGCCATGCACGGAATTCGAGTCCTTCTGAAGTCCGGAAGCCCAGAGGAAGGAAAATTAAAGACAAACCTCGTGAAACTTGAAAAAGTCCAGCGAGGCATGATGGAGCTTCAGGACAAGGAGATGAACGGGCTCAAAAGCATTCTTTCCGTGGAGCAGCAGGCACGCTACGTCATGTTCCAACAGGACTTCAGGCGCGAGATGCGCGGCATGATATCCGGAGCGCGCGGGGGCAACCAAGGCATGCACGGCCCCGGGAGAACGGGCGGCCCTTCGCGGAGCGGACCCGAACAACCCTCGGAATGACAAAAAAACCCTTGTCTTTCCGAGAAAGGCAAGGGGTCATGCTGTTTTCGCTTACGAGAGAAAGCTCTTATCCGGCTAACAGCTGCTGCACGAAGATCCGCAGGAACTCGGCTGCATTCCGCTCAGCACGAAACCCTGTTTATCCACGTAATCGATGTTCGTGTTCATCAACATGCTGTTGGCCCGCTCCTCAAGGAAAATTTTCAGGCCTTTTAAGTCGAGCGTTGTATCGCCCTGGAGGGCCGCTTTGGCTATGTCCATAGCCAGAGAAGGGCTTCAGCCGCCCGGGACAACGAATATCCGCACGCCGTCTCCGGCAGTTCCCTGCTTCTCCACCACTTCCTTGAATTTAACCACCGCACTATCCGTCAGACTTACCATCACTTCCTCCTTCATTGTATGATCCGAGCGCTCACAGTAAAGAGCATGTTATGTTCTAATAGTACCAATATATTCAAGCCTTCGCAACTGTTTTTTTACTGCTCTCCCCGAGTATCCTATTTGCGTTACTCCGCTTGAACACGAACATCAACCATTCCTCTTTTCCCGCCCGGGGAGGAGAATTGCAAGGATTTTTCCTTTAATCTCATCGCGCGCTCTGCGGAAATCCTTCATGACCTCTTCTTCCGTGCCGCGCGTTCCCACGGGGTCCCTAATAGGCCAGTGGAGCCGCTTGATCTCAGGCGGCGTCCAGGGGCATGCTTCAGCGGCGTTATCGCAGAGGGTGATGACCATGTCCATGGTCCTGAGAAGCTGTTCGTCTATCGTTTTCGACTGCTGTCCCGAGATATCGATACCAAGCTCCCGCATGACGGCAACGGCCCTGGGGTGTACGCCTGCTGCCATGAGCCCCGCGCTGCAGGCCTCGATCTTCCCCTTTCCGAGTTCACGGGCCAGGCCCTCGGCCATCTGGGACCGGCAGGAATTGCCGGTGCAGAGGAACATGACTTTCAGAAAAGAGTTTTTTTTCACGAGAATTCCTTGATTTGAGCAGACTGCGGGACGAATGTCAGAAACATCACAACCTTTCAGCGCTGCTGTTTGTCCAGCAGTTTTTTAATCCCGTCGGTCATATAGACCTTCCCTTGTTCATCGACGATGATGGCCTCGGCGCCGGCTTTTCTCGCGATCTTCAGGCCTTCCTCGGGGCCAAGGATAAAAGGCGCCTTGGCCAGGGGATCGATGAACGCCCCCTTGTCTCCGATCAGCGTGACGGAGATGACCCCCCGCGAAGGTTTCCCGGTCCGGGGATCGATGATATGATGGTACCGCTTCTTCTCCCTGATGACGAAACGCTCATAATCACCGGAAGTGGATATATACTTGTCGCTTAAATCGAGGATTGCCAGGACCTTGTCCTTCTCCCGCGGGTGCTGCACGCCTATCCGCCACGGCTTACCGTCCTCACGGCGGCCCAATACCCAGATATCACCCGCAACGGCAATGACGGCGTCCGAGATACCGCGCCCCTTGATCACCTGGGCCGCGCGGTCCACCGTATAGCCTTTCATGCCGCCGAAGTCCAGAATCATTCCGGTTTTTTTCAGGAAGAGAGTCGAAGCTTTTTTATCGACGACGATGTTGCGGTAATTCACGAGAGGAAGGACGCGCGCAATTTCCTGATCGGAAGGGACAGTCCCTTCCTTAAGCCGCATTTGCCACAGAACCACCAGAGGGCCGATACTCACATCAAATACTCCGTGGGAGAGCCTTGAAATCAGCGATGCCTGCTCCACGACCTCGATCATCTCCGGTGACACTTTGACCGGTTTCTTCCCCGCGGCAAGGTTCACCTGGGTGATTTCGCTGGTATCTTTATACAGCGACAACAGGGCATCGAGCCTCCGGAGCTCCCCCATTGCCGCGTTAATGGCCGCCTCGCCTTCCGCGGAGGTCTTCGCCACGACGGTGATCGTGACCTCGGTGCCCATGATCGTCTCGGTCTTCTGCATCGTTTTAAGGCGCGAACCGGGACAGCCGGCGATAAACACCGCGCATGCGATAATAAGCGGCAGCCTTCTCATAACAATGACCTATGTCTTTCTCAATTTTTAGGGATAATGACGAAACGACGGCCGGAAAGAAAACAGGGAACTATCCTTTGCCGCTTTTTTTCTTGATGAGCATATTTCTCGCCGCTGTGCGCACGGCCTCGGGTATGTTCCTGCTTTTTTCGAGAATGCCGAGATCCCGCTCGCTCATGCGGGGAACAAAACCGAGGGAAATGCCCACCGGTGTTTTCGGGTTAGCCACGAGCGAGCTCACCACGGTATTTTTTCTCGTCCATTCCGCGTTCGTCCCTATTTTTCGGATTACGTCCTCGCTCAGGTTCGTCGACTTGGAGAAAAATTCCACCTCGCCGATGGTAATCCGGGGGTTCGCCAGCACCGACAGCGCGATGATCTTGCTCGACTCGCGAATGAGCAAGCTCCGCGCGTCCTTGGCGCCCGTCAGGGCGAGCTTGATCTTCTGTGAAGGGCTCATTTTTATCACGAGCTGGGTCAGGTTGAGCTTCTTCTTTTTTCCCTCTACGCCTGCAGATTCCTCTCCCGTGACCACGTCGATGACCCGCGTGCCGGCGATGAAGGACTTCATCTCCTCCGATGCCGTCAGTGCGATGAACGCAAGCGACGTCTCGGACAAGTTCGGACAGAGGACCAGGTCCCTCAGGATATCTTCGTTGTCATAGTAAACCTGGGCTATGCGCTCCAGAATGGAATCCGGCGTGCGAACGTCTCGAATGACGTTGTGAAGGGCGATCGGCGAGCAATGCTCGATATCCAGAGGCAGTTGTTTCCTCCGGAACCGGGCGAAAATAAGGGTCCACTTGGAAAGAGGGTCCATCCGCACCTTTCGATTTCAATCGGGAAAAAGACCGGAGACGGCCTTGTTTAAGCTTATCCGTCTCCAGCCGGTTCGAGCGTTATGAAGCAAGCAGCCGTTTCATCACCAGCGAGGCCGTGCCCTTTGCGCGGAATGCGGTGATAAACTCGAATGCCGACTTATAGGACATGTCCTCGATCTTCTTCACGCTTTCCTTGGCAACCGAGTTGATGTCTCCCAGGAACTGTTTCGTCGCGAACTTTATGTCCTTGTTTTCCTTCTTCGCCCACTCGCGCATGGCCTGCATGAGTTCCGTCGGCAAGCCGTCATGGGCGATGTTCTGCCAGTTCGTGCCCACGTTGCCCTTTCTGATGCCGTAATCCGCGAACTGGCCAACCTGGTCGAGCGGCGTTCCGGTGATGCCGTGCTGGGCGATACAGACACCCCATTTTTTTATCGCGTTGTAAACATCTCCGGTGCGGCCCAACTCGATATGAACTTCCTCTCCGGGCTTGTAGTTGCCGTGCTTCGACCCGTTATTCGTCGCCAGGAGGTCGATATGCACGCCGGCTTTTTCCATGCCTTCCACGAACTCCACGGCTTCCTCGACCGTCGTTATTTCGCCGCCCTCTTTTGTGGACTTGATCTCGCCCACCTCGGCCTCGAGCCCGGCCTGCGCATCGAGGACCATCCGGCCCAGTTCCGCGCTTACCTTGATATTGTCATGGGTTTCATTAAAAGAAGCGTCGATGGCGACCGAGGTATAACCCGCATCGAGCTGGGCTTTCACAAGGTCGCGGGATTCGCCGACCACGGCGGTGTCGGGGCTCTTCGTGGTCACGTGGTCGCCGTGGATGAAAAAAGGTTTGGTAAGCTTCACGGCCTCCGCGTACCCGAAGACCGTGTCCGCGTACTGCGCCGGTGTCATCCCCGTGTAGCCGCCTTTGAGGTTGCTCTCGCTCTTGGCGAGTTCGTAGCAAACGATCGCGTCGAGCTCTTCCGCCGCCCGCATGATGCCCGGGATCACCTGTTTGATCCTTGTGTTGCAAGCCATGATGATGACCTTTTCGTCCTTCAAGACCCTGAAGACGTCATGTGAGGAAAGCACGTTCAGTTTGGTCGCGCTCCCCAGCTTTTTCCTTGCATTCGCAGGCATGAGGTCCTGCAACGTTTTAGACATGGGTCCCTCCGAATTAGTTTAGTATTGTACAGCAGGCATAGAAAGTACGGGGCAATTATACTGAGAGGAGCCTCCGTTGTCAAGCGAGAGCGAGGGAAAAGACAGACAGCCGATACTCGCCTCACCCGCAAACGTGCCGGACCTTTCCTTCCCCGAACCGCAAGCAGCCGTCCCGGCTTTCGGGTGACGTTTATAGGACCTTGTAGCCCGCCTCTGTTACCGCGGCCGTAAGCTTGTCCTGGGACGTTTTCCCTTCGTCATAGGTGACAACCGCCTCGGCTTTTTGCAGGTCCACCTGAGCGTCCTGAACGCCGGGGACGGCCTTGAGCGCCTTGGCAACCCGCATCACGCAGTGATTGCAGGTCATCCCTTGAATCTTGAGTGTTGTCTTTGACATGATTGTTTTCCTCCTTAGGAGCAGATCGTACTGGATGATACAGGCTTTGCGTGTGAAAAAAAACCCGGACCTAAGCAAACGTACTATTTAATCCCGTATTTTTCCATGCGGTAGATCAGCGTCGGCCGTGTAATACTCAGGTATTCCGCAGCGCGGGTCTGATTTCCCTTATGCTTATCAAGCGCCTTGATGATCAGGTTTTTCTCAAGGTCTTCGAGCGAAATGCCGGCATCGGGGAGATTCAGGATGATATGCTCGACACTCAGCTTTTCCTGTTTGAGTTTGTCCGGCAGCTCAGCGGGAGTGATGACTTCCCCCCGTCTGAGCACCGACGCCCGCTGGACCGCGTTTTCCAGTTCCCTCACGTTGCCCGGCCAGCCGAAAGAAGCGAGCAGCGCCATTGCCTCGGGATCGACGCGTAGGTTTTTTCCCGGATTAAACTTGTTCAAAAAATGCTCCACCAGCAGCGGGATGTCCTCTCTTCGCTCCCGAAGCGGGGGCACGTGCAGCATGATCACGCTCAGGCGGTAGTAGAGGTCCTCGCGGAAACCCCCTTCCTTGACCGCCCGTTCTACGTCCTTGTTCGTCGCCGCCAGCACGCGCACATCCACGGGGACGGGACGGTTCCCCCCTACGCGATCCACGTGCAGTTCCTGGAGAGCACGGAGAATCTTCGCCTGGAGGTCAACCCGGAGGTCGGCGATCTCGTCTAAAAAGAGCGTGCCGCCCGAGGCGAGCTCGAATTTTCCCTCGCGGTCTTTTACCGCTCCGGTGAAGGCGCCCTTGACGTGACCAAAGAGCTCGCTCTCGATCAGGTTCTCGGGGATCGCGGCGCAATTGACGGCGACAAAAGGCCCCTCGCTGCGCAGGCTGTTGTAGTGGATCCCCTTTGCCAGAAGTTCCTTGCCCGTGCCGGTTTCGCCGGTGATGAGCACGCTTGCGTCGCTCGCGGCCACGCGCCCCGCCAGGTCCAGAACGGTCCTGATCGCTTCGCTCGTGCCGATGACGCTCTCGAACCGGTACCGGTCCGTGACCTCGGCGCGAAGTTCGCTGTTCTCTTTTTCCAGGCGGCGCATCTTGAGCGCCTTGCCGACGGTCAACCGGAGTTCGTCCCGGTTGAAAGGCTTGGTAATGTAGTCAAAGGCGCCCTTTTTCATGGCCTCGACCGCGCTCTCGATCGTTCCGTAGGCGGTTATCACGACCACCGGGATGCGCTCGTCGCGCTCCCGGACCTTTGCCAGGACTTCCATGCCGCTCATGCCGGGCATGGTGATGTCCGTGATCACGGCGTCGAAGGCGTCCCGCTCGAACAGACGCAGCCCCTCAAGGCCGCTCGCCGCGGCCTGCACGCGGCATCCGGATTCGGCCAGGCTGAACTCGATGACCCGGCGCAGGCTGTCGTCATCGTCTATAAGAAGGATGGATGGTTTTTTCATAAGTTTCATTCAAATTCCGTCACAGAGACACCGAGGCACTGAGAAAAGCAAAGCCAGAACAGGGTTTAAAAGCTTATAAGTTTTTTATGGATTTCTCCGTATCTCCGTGACTCTGCGGCCAACCTTATACCGGCAACCTCACCGTGAACGTCGTACCCGTGCCCGGCTCGCTCGACACGTCAATTTTCCCGCGGTGGTTCTCGATGATCCGGTACGTGATCGCAAGGCCCAGGCCCGTGCCGGTTTTCTTCGTCGTAAAGAAGGGGCTGAAGAGCTTTTTTCTGTTTTCCTCGGGGATGCCGCCGCCGGTATCGCTCACCGCGATTTCCATGCAATCTTCCCGGAGCCTGCTTTCGACGGTCAGTACGCCCCCCGCGGGCATGGCCTGGATTGCGTTCAGGATGATATTCAAAAAAGCCTGTTTGAGGAGTCCCGCGTCGAGGCTTCGCATCCCGATTGCCTGGTCGAGTTTTTTATTCACGGTGACGCCCGCTTTGCGAGCTTCCTGCGTGGTGAGCGTCAGCACCGACTCCAGGGCCTCGTTCACATCCGCTTGCTGAAGCTCCGGCTGCTTAGAGCGGGCAAAGCCCAGGAACTCCTGCACAATGCGGTTCAGACGGTCCGATTCCTTCAGGAGTATCTGGATGAACTCGTACTTAGGCTCGTCGGCGCTATAGTCGTCTTTTAATATCTCCACGGCGCCCTTGATCGACCCCAGGGGGTTTCGTATCTCGTGCGCCATCCCCGCGGATAGCTCGCCCAGGGCGGAAAGCCGGTCCGCTCTCCTGAGCTGCTCCTCGGTCTGGAACAGAATGTCGGTCTGTTCTTTCAGTTTCCGATGCGATTCGTCGAGTCTGACCAGCGCCTCCTCGTAGTGCATGCGTTGATTGCGTTCCATCTGACTCAAAACGCCGGTCACCCCCCCGATAAGGAGGAAGAGGAACAACTCTACGTAATTGTATATGTCCAGGAAGGGATCGTGCCAATGCAGAAACAAGTGCGGCGCAAAGAGGACCGTCGAGGCTATGGAGACCGTCACGCCTCCCTTGATCCCGTACCAGTAGGCGCCGAGGATGATCGGGACAATATAGAGATGCCCCAGAATTCCGTGCAGCATGCCCGCCTGCACTCCGCCCAGGAAATAGTGGACGAGCGTGATGAGCGCGAGCAGGCCGGCAAGAATCAGCGCCCCGAAACCTTTGATGCGCGACTTGATAATTTCGATCATGGAAACGATAGGCAAAAGGACTTCAAATGCTCGACCCGTTCATCCGGAATCAATCTAGCCCAAAGCCTTCTGTTTGTCAAGAAATGGATGGTTGTGAGCCGCATTGACAGGCAGGGTTTTAATTCCGTATGAGCGCGAATCTCGTTCGTTACTCTAAAAAAAATCGCCCCCTCGGAAACATGTCGAGGGGGCGGCAGCACTATTTTGATCGTTAACGGATTTTTACTTCATCAGCTTTTCAATGCGCCATTCCGTGTACCCGGGGATAGAGTCATACCCTGCGACGTAGATATAGGGATTCACCGGATCAGCGACCACAACCCACGCCCTGTCGTCTCCTCCGCTCGGAGCCAGCGTTAGAACTCCCGGGGTAGTTCCACTGGGATTAAAAGCGGCATCAAGTGCTAAGGTATTATCCATCAGCCTCTTTTCTATTCGCAAATCGTAATCGCCTGAAGAACCCATAAAAGAGTATCCGGCAACGTAGAAATAGGGCGGATCCAAAGTGATGGCATTAAAGGAATCATTTCCGAAATCCGGCACTTCGGCAATGGAACTTACCAGGTGTCCATCAACCGCATCCCTCTTTTCTATGAGGGGAGACGTCGTTCCGGAGGAAAAATCGTCGCCCGCGATATAGACATAAGTACCATCGGTTGCGATGGCATTGGCTGATGTGCCGTTAATTGCATTAACAACGCCACCCGCACCGAACGCAGCATCCAGTGCGCCGGTAACAAGCGACCTTTTTTCGATGCGCCAGCTTGCATCATCATAGCCCGCGACATACATAGCATTGTTCGCGGAATCGATAGCCAATGCCAGCGCCGCGTTGGAACTTCCGGACGGGGAGGAAACAACTCCTGCCGTTCCGAACCCGCTGTCAGGAAGCCCGTTATCGAGACGTCTTTTCTCTATTTTCCACATCTCATTATTATCATTTTCATCGGTGCTGTACCCTGCTATATAGAGATATGTCGTATCCCTGGCGACCGCGAAAGCGTAATCGAATGAAAGACTCGGCACTGAATAAACAGCGGCCGCTCCTCCAAACGTACCATCCAACAGGCCATTGGACAAGTTTCTCTTTTCTATCTTCCACCCGTCGTTAACATCTATTCCGACTGCGTACAGAGATGCGCTGTCAATGGCCATCCCTGCGATGTAATCCAATTTTGAGGTCGTGGGGTCCGTTAAAGCCTTAACAAGCGCGCCGTCGGCAAGACTCCTCTTTTCGATCCGCCACTCCTTGTAACCTCCCGACACCGTATCATATCCGGCAGCGTAGAGATAATTCGC